>JAIPFS010000001.1 GCA_021736545.1 Spirochaetia bacterium
TTTGTTAAGGATGACAAAAACAGTGTTGAAAAGACATTAAAGGCTTTGTCAGATAAAGTAGGATCTGAACTTAAAATTGTAGAATATATATACTATCGAGTGGGGATGGATAATTAATATTCATCAATTATTTATAATCTGTGTTCGCCTTTTTTATATTAACATAATAGTACTGAAGGGCGAACACGATTTTTCCCCATGGAATACTTGAATTTGGAAAATAAGTATCCCAAAATATTTCCATAAAGGAATAGGAGTACGTTATGAAAGATTCTTTACATAAAGCCGAAGAGAAAATGACTAAGTCTTTAAGTGCTCTGGATAGCGAATTTAACAGTCTTCGTACGGGGAGAGCATCTGCTTCACTTTTTGATAAAATTAAAGTCAGTTATTATGGTCAGGAAACTCCATTGGCACAAGTAGCCAGTATATCAGTACCTGAAGCCAGACTTGTGGTAATTCAGCCGTGGGATAAAAGTCTCCTCAATGAAATTGAAAAAGCTATACAGAAATCTGAACTTTCAGTTAACCCAAATAATGACGGCAAAATTATCAGAATAAATATTCCGCCTCTTACTGAAGAACGAAGAAAAGAGCTTGTTAAAGTTGCAAAGCAGCATGCAGAACAAGCTAAAGTTGCCATTCGTAATATTAGAAGAGAGGCAAACGACGATTTAAAAAAACTTGAAAAAGCCAAAGAAATTAGTGAAGATGAACTTAAACAGGGTGAAGAAAAAATACAGAAATTTACTGATAGCTTTATTAAACAAATTGATGAAAAATTCAGTCTTAAAGAAAAGGAAATATTGGAAGTTTAATTCGTGACTTCATCAGATATACATTTTGACATAGACTATACTGAACTCCCGAAACATATTGGCATCATAATGGATGGTAACGGCAGATGGGCTTTAAAGAGAGGACTTCCTCGAACAAAAGGTCATCAAGAAGGACTTACAGTTACTAAAGAAATTATACGAATTCTAGCAGAAATGGGTATATCGTATGTTACACTTTATACTTTTTCCACTGAGAATTGGAAACGCCCTGAAAAAGAGGTGAATTTTCTTTTAAACTTAATTTCTAAATATCTTCTCCAAGAAATGGAGTTCTATAAAACCTATAATATACGAGTAAATCATATAGGTGATTTACAAAGCCTCCCTTCTCCAGCCCGTAAAAGTATCCTTAAAACCATGGAAAGGACTCGCAATTTTAATAAATTGACAGTAAACTTAGCAATTAATTACGGAAGCCGGGATGAAATTGTTCGAGCATTTAAAAGAATAGTGAGTACCGTTCCGGACATTAAAAAAATAAATAAAGAAATGGTCGATGAATACCTAGATACTGCTGGAATGCCTAATCCGGATATACTTATTCGCTCTTCGGGAGAAAAAAGGTTGAGTAATTTTCTTTTATGGCAAAGTGCTTATTCTGAATTAGTTTTCGTTGATACACTTTGGCCTGATTGGACAAAAGAGACAATTTACCGTTGTATAGCTGAATATCAGAAAAGAAAGCGTACATACGGGGGTATTTAATAAATGAAAAAGAAAGTTATAGAAAGAATACTTTTGACAGTTATAGGTATCCCCATTTTCCTCTCCTCAATATTCTTTTTTCCTCAGGCAAACTATCTTATGTTTCTTTCTATCATACTTTTTTTCAATTATCATGCTTCGAAAGAGACTGTTTTCCTAATTCAGAATTACACGAAAGATCAGATCTATATAAAGAATTGGATGTTTGTAATCATTCCAATTCTTTATTATATTTATATTTCCTTAGAAATCTCAGGAATAATTACTATTGATGGATTCTCTGTTCTCATATTTCTTATTGTTCTCATGTATACGATTATTTGTGAAATGCATTTCGGCTTTATCTTGGATAATTTCCAGCGATCAATATATCGCATTCTAGAGAACATTTTTGTTTTCATATATCCAACTCTGTTTACTTTTTATATTTTTAAAATAACAGCTCTTGAATCTTCATCTCTTCTTCTTATTATTTTTTTTCTCTTTATTTTTTCAAATGATGTTTTTGCGTATATTTTCGGAATGCTTTTTGGAAGAAAGACAAAAGGCATTCTCAAAGTCAGCCCTAATAAAAGTGCTGTAGGCTATGCCGGCGGTGTTGTTACAACTATTGCAATCAGCTATTTAATATACATTTTTTTTCATACTTCCCTGCCCTTTTCTTCCTATTATACTTTTTTCATCCTGACTCTTCTTATTTCTTTTACTTCCCACTTGGGGGATTTATTTGAATCTTTACTTAAAAGATCAACAAACATTAAAGATTCCGGTAATCTCATTCCAGGGCGCGGTGGATTTCTGGATACTATTGATTCAATAGTTTTCAGTGCTCCATTTTTTTATTTCTATATTTCATCTTACGTATTTATTGGATAATATATATGGTTAAAAAAATAATTATTCTAGGAGCCACAGGTTCCATTGGCACTAATACAATAGACTTGCTTCGTACTTTAAAATCCTATAACGAAAGAATATCTTTGGTAGGGATTTCTGCTCATATACATGAAGATGCCTTGCTGAAAATAGCTGAAGAGTTCAATGTACATCATATTTCTCTCACTGGAAAAACTCCAAACTCAGATAAAATCAAATACCAAGGGGAACATGGACTTATAAACATGCTTAATGAACTTGAAGCAGATATTGTTGTCCATGGGATACCGGGAATCACTGGTTTAAACTATTCTATTGAGGCTCTCAAATCAGGAAAAGATTTGGCTTTAGCAAACAAGGAAACTGTAGTTCTTGCCGGAAATCTTATCTTTGATTTAGCTAAGCAGAACGGATGCTCAATTATTCCAACGGATTCTGAGCACAATGCAATTTTTCAGCTTATCCGTCACAGGCCAGCTGAAACTATTAAGAAAATTATTCTTACTGCGTCAGGCGGTCCTTTCAGAAATTATTCGCTTGAGCAGCTCAAACAAGTAAGTTTAGAAGATGCATTAAAACATCCGACATGGAATATGGGAGAAAAAATCACCATAGATTCCGCTACTTTAGCAAATAAAGGTCTTGAAGTCATTGAAACCGAAAGATTTTTTGGATTTACCTCTGAACAAATTGATGTTGTTGTTCATCCGCAAAGTATTATACACTCCATGGTTCAGACAATTGATAACTCCATTTATGCTCAAATTGGAAAGGCTGATATGAAAATTCCAATAATGAATGCTGTGTTTTATCCCGAATTAGGCAGAAGTATATATAATGACTTTAATTTTTCTGAACATACTCTGACATTTCAGAAGCCGGATATGGAAAAATTCCCCATGCTTAAATACGCCCTAGAGGCATTATCAGCTGGAGGAAGCTATTCTATCGTATTTAATTGTATTAATGATTTTGCAGTACAGTCTTTTATTAGAAAAAAAATAAATTTTCTCCAAATTCCTGCTCTTGTACATGATATGCTTTCTCTTGACTGGTCCTATACGCCGCAAAGCTTTGAAGATGTTTTTTCTATTCAAAACAGGGCTTTAGAACTTTCTGACGAAAAGTTTTTTAAATATTTATAGTTTTTTGAGGTAATTTTGATTAGTACTATTTTAGTAGGTCTTTTAGGATTAGGCGTAATAATTTTTGTGCATGAATTAGGCCATTTTTCAGCTGCAAAGCTCTTTGGAATAGAAGTTGAAGCTTTTGCTCTTGGTTGGGGTAAAAAGCTATGGGGCACAGTAAAGCGAGGTACAGAGTATAGAATTAATGTATTTCCAATTGGCGGATACTGTAAAATGAAAGGGGAAGAAGATTTTAAAAAAGCTTTATCTGATAAAAGTCCTTCTTTCCCAATCACTTCGGGATCCCTTTTTTCCGTACCAGCTTATAAACGATTGCTGACATATGCAGCCGGACCAATATTTAATTTTATTTTAGCTATTTTACTTTTAAGTCTTATATGGCTAATAGGTTTTTCACACACTACATATAGTAATAAAATCATCTTAACATCAACTTATCCAGAAATATTCCAGGAAAGTTCAAGTCCAAATCCTGCAGACCAAGCCGGAATGCAGAATGGAGATGCTATTATCCAGATCAACGATACTGAAATAGACTATTTTTCTGATATACAGGAATCAATTGTTCTTAATCCTGGAGAAGAACTAACAATTCGTTTCCGAAGGAATAATAAGGTTTACACCGAAGAGATTACCCCAGCCCTAAATAAAGAGACTGGAAGCGGTTATCTTGGCATAACTCCTTTTATTGAACCAGTTGTTATGAATATTGAAGAAAATTCATCTGCTTTTAAATCTGGAATAAGATCTGGTGACAGGATCATCCAAGTTAACGGGAATACAATTAATAATGCCTTGGATTTTTATAAAATTATTCAGACAAAACCTGGTATAGTGAAAATTCAAGTAAGCCGAAATAATTCTGAATTTGATTTTACTTACAACCCTGCCTATGATGAGAATGCTGCCTATATCTCTGAGTTTTCATTTAAAGCTATCAAAGTATATAAACAAGAGAAAAATATCTTCAAAGCTGTTTCTAAAGGTATGGCAGATGCTTATGATACACTCATGCTAGCTTTTAAAAGTATAGGACTTCTTTTTAAAGGAGTTGATACCAGTTCTGCTATGGCGGGTCCTGTAAGAATAACGTATTTAGTGGGCGATACAGCTTCAAAAGGTTTTCAGAATGGTCTTTCTCAAGGTATTATCACTCTATTCAACTTAATCAGTTTTATCAGTATAGCTTTAGGATTTACAAATTTGCTTCCTATACCGGCATTAGATGGCGGACAGATTATAGTCTCAATTTATGAAATAGTACGAGGGAAAATGCTTTCACCTCAGAAATACTACATACTGCAAATGATTGGGTTTTCAATTATTCTTATGATTTTCTTTTTTGCCCTGTTAAATGATTTAAATTTTCTTTTCAGAAATTAGAAAAAATAATTCAAGGGAAACTTGTACTCAGAAATTGTACACTAAGAAAAAACAGTGTATCATGAATGCTCTTTTGTTAAAGATTCAAATTTTGCATATTTTTTAACAAATCCTAACTTAAACCTATCTACTGGGCCATTTCTCTGTTTTGCTAAAATAACATCTGTTTCAATTACAGGAGCCTGCTGCTGTTCCTCTTTAGATTCGTTCTCAAATCCCCTGCTCCTATGAATAAACAAAACTAAGTCAGCATCCTGCTCAATGGAACCTGATTCTCTTAAATCCGCGAGTGTCGGTTCTTTCCCTTCTGACTGTCGGCCGACCTGAGAAAGGCAAATAATCGGAATATCTAATTCTCTTGCAAGCGTTTTTAATGATCGAGATATTTCTGCAACTTGTTCATGTCGAGGAACATTCCCTTTTGCTTCAGCAGCTATCAAACCGATATAATCAATGAAAATAGCCTGGATATCTTCATTACGTTTCATTCTTCGTGCTTGGGCTCGCAATTCAAGGAGTTTAATATTCGGTGTATCCTGAATACACAATGGTGATTCATAGATTCTTCCAGCAGCTTCAGTCAGCTTATTTAAATCTGAATTCTTAAGCATACCGCTGCGTAATTTCTTCAAGTCAATTCTTGATTCAGTGGAAAGCAGTCTCTGCATCAAGGATCTGCCTGCCATTTCCAAAGTAAAAAAACCTATAGGAATATTTTTTCTGAAAGCCATATATGAGGCAATAGATAGGGCAAAAGCTGTTTTACCAACAGAAGGACGAGCACCTATAACAATGAAATCAGATTTCTGAAAACCGCTGGTTAAATTATCCAGCTCGGGGAAACCTGTCGGCAGCCCTGTATAATCTCCGCCTGCCTGATAAAGTTTTTCAATAATATTTATTGTTTCATTTACTACGTCACTAGAAAGCCGGTAACCGCTTTTAGCGCTGCTTTCATCGGTTATGTCAAAAATCTTTTTTTCAGCTTCAGCTAGGATATCTTTATAGTCTTCAGTATCATCATAGGCTTTTGAAATTATTTCGTTTGAAATTTTCAAAAGCTGCCTTCGTATACTGCTGCTTCTTACTATATCTGCATAATATTGTACATTAGCGCTGGTAGGAACACTTGAAGTTAAATTTGATACATATGAAATACCACCGCAAATCTCTAAATCTTCATTTTTCTTCAACTCTTCAACTAAAGTTATTATATCAACAACTTCACCCTTGTGAAAAAGAGAGACAATGGCTGTAAAAATTTTTTGATGAGAATGCCTGTAGAAATCATCAACCCTGAGGTAATCTGCAATTACCGTCAGGGCTTCATTATCTAGTAAAAATGCACCAAGAACTGCCGTCTCGGCATCAATATTATGAGGAGGAACCTTTCCCAGGACTGTATCAATTCCCATGTAAAGTAAAGCTCCTTAAAAAAACATACAAACGAAATACGAAAATAAATTTTTATTCTGCAGATTTAATTCCTATTCTGAAGTCTTCTCAGATAATTCTTTATCTGAAGTTTCATCGTCATTTTTTTCTGCTTCTACTGCTGTATTTTCTGCTTCAATTTCTTCTTTTTCTTCATTATTTTTGTCGGAGTGTTTTTCCTGTGTCTTCTCTGTTTTGTCAGCATCAGTTTTAGAACTCTTTTTTTCATTTTCATCTACAACTTGAACTTGGAGATCAGCTAACTCACTTTCATAAAGCTTGACTTTAACAACAGAATTACCGAGCATTTTTATTGAATTTGAAGGAATATCAATATTTTTTCTTTCAATCTCAATCCCCTCTTTAGCCAATGCATTGGATATTGTAGCATTTGTTACTGCACCAAATAATTTTCCAGTATCACCAGCCGACATTTTAATTGTGAGGACCGTATCTTCAATTCTCTCTTTAAGAGATTTTGCAAGTTTTCTTTTTTCTTCTTTTCGTTTTTCAATGGCACCGCGTCTGCTTTCAAAATAGGATATATTTTCATTTGAATGCAGTACAGCCAACTTTTGCGGTAAAAGATAATTTCTTGCGTATCCTCTAGCAACATCACAAACATCGCCCTCTTCACCAAGATTATACACATCTTTATTAAGAATTACTTTCATGAAATTCTCCTTTTTTAAGTTCTATAGGATATCCATAATTCAGAAATACCTAGAATTAATACTATAAAAATAATAACAACATTAACAATGGGAATAAACTGCGAAATTGCGAACAGTAGAATCAATTTAACTCCTGATACCTGTTTTTTGTATTTTTTTAATAAAATAGCCTGATAAATAGCAAGACCATTCAAAATATAGAATAATGCAAATACAAAACCGGTATTCCAGGCAATAGACGCAAAACTTCCCAAGGAAACAATAATATCTAGCAGAACTAAAGTCCATGATATCAGAAACGGCCAAATAATCCAGTCAGGGACTGTTATCTGATTCATAAGAGACTTTATAGTTCTTTTATAAAATCTTTTATACAATTCCCAAGCTATACCAAAACTTATTCCAAATTGAATAAAGAATATAAGCAGATAGCTTTTTTTAACAATTTCTATGATGTAGGCGGCAAATCCGCTAGTTCCAACAAATGTATTTATGCTGCTTTCACCATACAGCATATTAATCATTTGCAATAAAGTTTCTTTAATTCTCTCTTTTGCCGTAAGAGCAAAATGCAAATCACTTTCATAGATCAGCACTGCCGCGAATCCAAGAATCTCTACAAATCCCAAAACTAACAATATTGCTGTAACACTTCGCACTTTATAATTCAATTTTATTTCATAAAAAAGTACAACAGAAATCAGCAAAACTAAGGGGGGGCTCATCCCAAGTATAACCAGGAAAACAGCTGCTCCACTGTTAAGTAAACCATTAAACTGCAGAACACTTTTAAAACTTATAAGTAGAAAAAGAACACCTGAAGATGCTCCAATTCTAAGCTGGGAATCATTAATCAGGCTATACAGATGAAATGGAACAATAAAGAAAATAAAGAACGGGTCAAAAAGATACAAAATAAAAGAAACAAAAATGACTATACCGTTTTTCTTAATAATTTCATTCTGCATAGACATCTTACTAAAATATCTTCCTTTATTATACAATTATTAAAACATGTGAAAATCTTATTTTTTTTCGTAAGGAAGATAGGCTAAAACACGGGCCTTTTTAATCTCCTTTGCTAAATCTCTTTGATGTTTTGCACAAGTTCCAGTAATTCTCCTTGGAAGAATCTTTCCCCTATCGGTAACAAATCTTCTCAATCCGTCAGGATTTTTGTAATCAGCTACAAGATTCTGCTGGGTACAGAACCTGCAGACTTTCTTCCTGAACATCGGTCTTTTGCTGAATTTCCTTCTGTTGTCATATCTGTTATTCTGACGTGAATCTCCACTGTTTCTGTCATTATCATCATAAGATCTATTGTCTCTTCTATCATCCGCCATATATTTTTTTTCTCCTTAAAATCAAGTTAAAATGGGATGTCATCATCAAACTGTTCCGGTCCAATAAAATCATCATCAAGCTGACTATTATTCCCAGTATCTGCAGGCTGATTCATCCTGCCTCCACCGGCCTGATGCTGTTTACCGGAACTGAATCTATCTTCGGAACTATTTCCATAATTACCGCTGCCGGATCCAGGATTGCCGCCTAAAAGCTGTATTGTATTGGCTGCAATTTCAACTCTGCTTCTCTTCTGACCATTCTGTTCCCATCTGTTTTGCCTCAGTTCTCCGGAAACTGATACTTGTTTGCCTTTCTCAAGGTACTTTTGTAAAGCTTCACCCTGCCTGCCCCATAAAATAATATCAAAAAAATTTGCTTCATTTTCCCAACTGTCACCCGACCTCTTTCTCCGATTGACAGCGATAGAAAAACTGCAAATTGCAGTTCCTGAATTTGTATAGCGCAATTCAGCATCCCGGGTTAATCTTCCTACAAGTACTACTACATTTACATCACTTGCTGCGGCCATGCATATCACTCCTCTCTTCTCGTATTCTCCTGCTTAAAAACTAAATAAGCCTAGTCTTCTTTTTTTACAAAGAGAAACTTGAGTAACTGCGGCATGAGTCTAAATGCTTTTTCTAAATTGATTATGTTTTCAGGATTTGCAGAAATTTCTTTGTAAAGATAATGTCCTTTATCCTCTTTTTTTATGGGATAAGCCATAACCTTTATTCCAAGATCCTCTTCTTTTTCTGTAGAAACATTATACTTAGCTAATTCAGCTTCAATAAGCTCTTTGCCATTTTTAAAATCTTCATCAGAAGGCTTAAAAATAGTTGTCAGTTCGTAGGTTTTCATAATTCCTCCTTTCGGGCTTTAATGATCCGTAACACGGATAAAGAGGTCAGGTTAAAATACCGTATACTGCTGAACATGTCAATAAGATATAAACTTTTTTATTGATAAGACTTATACTTTTGGATATAGTGTACATATGAATAAAGAATTATTGGATGCATGCAGAAAGAAAAACATTGATGTCGATCTAACCAGGGAAATTCTTGATACAGTAAATCATCAGCAGAAAGAAGCTGATAAAGAAGGTAATTTTCAAAAATTTCCCGACTTAGATGATAAACGTATTTTTTCTACTGAAGATAAACCATTCTTTATAATTACCCAAAAAGAACTGCAGACATTTCTTGAAGAATTCCTGCCGGATTTTTCCCCTGAAGATCTGCTTTTATCAAGGTCTGAAAATTCTTGGATTGCTGATGCTGCATCACTCAAACGAATAGGTATACTGCTATATCCCTATACAGCATACGGAATTTTAAATGGCGGTTCTGCAACTAGTTATATAGATAAGAAAAAAAACTCGTCCTATGGTAAAGAAGTCTTTTCTTTAGTCGAAAAAACCTTTGCAGAGCTATCATCCCTCAGTAAAAATAAACCGAAGGGGATTACTCCTGCTTTTACCCAACCTGATGGTTCACCTGGAAATACATTTATTGAACTTAAAATGCGTTCTCTTCTTATTGAAACAATTAGATATAATGAACTTATTAAACAGGAATTCCCCGAAAAGCATCTTCCTCACCTTTCCGGAATTCCCCTTTTTCAGATGACTAGCACATTCACTGACGAGAAACTCAGGACTGAGTATCAAGCATATAAAAATTCTGATATTCTTAAAAACCTTATTAACTATACTGGGTTTGATGTAACTTCCTGTTACAGTGCGCAGCAACCCCTTATAGCAGCTTTCACCTCTACTCAGGACGGATATCCTTTATCAATTTTCAGTAATGCCTGGAATAAAAAAAACAATCCGCTTTCTCTTCCAGGGGGCCATGGACAGAATTTTCTGGTACTTAAAGATATTTACAAGGAATTATACTCTAAGAACAAAAAAATTGCGCTTCTGGGAAATGTTGACAATCTAGGAAATACTCTTGACCCTGTTCTCTTAGCTGTAAACGCATTGAGCAGAAGTAACAGTTCTTTTGAATTCTCTTTCAAAACTCCTGTGGATGTAAAAGGCGGTGTTCTTATAGAAACTACATCTGGAAATTTTGATTGTTATGATATCGGTCCTGGAATAAGCAAGAAAACTGTACTTGATGCCGAAGAATCCGGCAAACCAATATTATTCAATTGCGCTGCTGGAATTTTCAATCTTTCATATCTTGTTCCTAATTTAGATTCAATTATTAATGACCTTCCGATACGTTTAAGCAACCAGGAAAAGGATGCAGGTTCTTATTCACAAGCAGAACAAATAACCTGGGAAATAATTGGACTCTTGAAAAATCCTCTGATTATTGGTGTCAATAAATATGAACGGTTTATTGCTGCAAAACTTCTCGTTGAAAATATTCTTACTTCCCAGTCTCCCTATATCCTGAAAGAGTTAAAAAATTCTTCAATTTCAGAGAATACTAAGAATATCCTTGAATTCACAAATAAACTGCATTCAGGTTTAAGAAAACTTCTTCTGGAAAGATATGGTTATACTGTCGATAGTAAAGGGAATTTCATTATAAAGAGTATTGAAGAGATCAAAGCTGATTTAACCTTTTAATTTTTCCATTCTTATTAAGACATATAGGAACACATAGAAAGTATTCTCCACATAGATATAAAAAATCATCAAAATTACGGTAAGCAAATCATGAAAAGGAAGCTTAAACTATGCATAAAAAAATATCTGCATTCATTCCTGCTAATAAGCTGGAAGAAGGCAGATATTATCATTAGTTGAGTAATTTAATACTTTTTCCTTTAAAAAGGCTATTTACGCTTTTTATGTCTATTTTTTCTCAATTTCTTTTTTCTTTTGTGAGTTGCTATTTTATGTCTTTTTCTTTTTTTTCCACAGGGCACTGTATAGTCTCTCCTTTAGTATTGGTTTGCATATAACAATAATGTATTCTAACTATTTCGCCCATTATGACAATATGTAACTATTAGGTCAATACTTAATTCCATATTGCCAATTTTTTTTTCTCGTACTACTATGCATTTGTGAAAGTATTAATATTCGGCTTAGGTCTTCATACAGGTGGTGTCTCCGCTGCAAATTATTTTCTATCCCGGGGACATACAGTTCATATAACAGATTTGAAAAATAAAGAAGCTCTAGAATCCGCCTTAAAACACATTCAGAAAAGTTATTTTGTTTCATACAGACTTGGGCACCATTCAGAAAATGATTTCATTTGGGCTGATCTTGTAATCAAAAATACTGCTGTACCAATAGATAATCCGCTTTTATTACTCGCTAAAAGAGTTGAAACTGATCTTTCTTTTTTTCTGAATATCAATAAACGACCAATTGCAGCAGTTACTGGAACTAAAGGTAAAACTTCCACTGCATACCTATTGTATCACTTGTTAAAGCCATTTTTTCCTGGAGCAGATATTGCCGGGAATATGGGTATTTCCCTTTTTGAGCTTCTTAATTCGGATTCATCTAAAGAAAAACTTCAGGATCCTGTAGTTATTGAAGTTTCTTCATGGCAGCTCAGGGACTTGAAGTTCCTGAAAACTCCTCTGAAATGCAGATTATCAGTTCTTACAGCGCTTTATAGGGATCATATAAATACCTGCAGAAATGGTTTCAAAGAATACCTTGAGGATAAAAGTTATATATCCGCCAACAGTATCAAAACAATCACTTTACTTAAAAACAAAAAAATTTTAGAAAAGCATGAGATCCAGCTGAAGATGCCTGAGTTTATTGATACTGAAAATTCCCAATTAACTCACTTTTTTTCAAATAAAGAATTAAAAGAGATTCTTAATTTCCAAAAGAAAACTTATTTCCCTTTGGATAATATTATTTTAGCTGCTTCTGCTGCAGAATTTTTTAATCCGAAGGCATCTCAAAGGCTTAAGGGATTAACAGAATTCAAAATCCTTCCGCACAGAATGGAGTATCTTGGAAGCTTGCGAAGTCTGCATTTTATAAATGACTCCTCTTCTACAATACCGGAATCAGTTTTACATGCAGTAACTAAAGTTAGCGGAAAAAAAATTCTCCTTTGCGGAGGAACAGATAAAGCACTATATACTGATGTATTTTTTGATATATGGAAAAAAGTTGAATCCATTTATCTGCTCCCGGGGTCTTTCAGTAGTAATTTGTCACAATTTTTTAATACCAATAAAATACCATATACCTATATACATCATTATAATTTCTACCAGATTATTTCATCTGTTTCACAAGATTATCTCAAAAAAGGCGATGATACTTCTCCAACTACTATTATTTATTCTCCTGGAGCAGCATCTTTTGAATATTTTCCAAATGAAAAAGTGCGGGGGGATAATTTTAGTGAAGCTGTAAGATTTTTCTTAAAAGAACGTCATTAAGAATTTCTTTTTTTCGTGAACCATAGACTTTCGATTGAGCTGAAAATCTTATATATACATACATTCTGAGGAATATCAATTAATCCAGTTCTTTCGACAATACTTCCTCCAAAACTCGTTTTAAACATATTCAGACTTTCAAGGTGATGTTCCTTAGAATCAGGGGCAGCAATACCATAAAGGTCATAACAAGCAGTGTCAGTTTTCAAATCAGCAATGATATAATCCTGCAGGAAATACATAGCTCCATTCTCTCTAGCTAGACTGCTGGTAGCACCATATAGATAATACGCACAAAAACTATTATATACTACTATAGCTCCAGCTATCATAGTTTGATTTATTTCACTAATGAACAATCTGGATTTTGTAAGTGAATCGGAATGTATAATCAGGCTTTTCAAATACTCCTTGCTTCTTCTTGAAAATCCATCCCTTTCAGCAGTCTCTTTGTATAATTGATACCATTGTTCAAAAATATTGCTTGTCAGATTTGTTGAGTCATAATACTTTGCTCTTATTCCTGAAGCGGAAGCTTTTTTGATACTTCTTACAGCTCTCTTACGATAAAGATTTCTAATCTTATCCAGTGACTCTGTTAAATTAAGCTGCACGGTAGTTTTAGGCTGAATTTCCAAATCTCTTTTAATAAGTGAGTTTTTTTTTCCGGATTGCTTGAAATGATTTTTCTGTCCTGAATCTTTTTTATAAAACTGAAGATTACTGTTATTTGAGTTTTGCGGTTGGAAGGAGTCCAGACGTATGAGAAAACAACGGGGACCAAGAAATGCTTTTATTGATTCAGCAAGTGACTGGACTGCGGTATTTTCATGAGTTATGCTGCAGCTGTTAATACCGGGAATATAAACTAATATGAATATTTTAAAAAAAGATTTTTCTAAACATATAACAGGAGTACCAAGGTCACTTTTTACAGAAAAGGAATTCCATCCATTTATTCTTTTAATCTTCGACCAATAGGAAGACTGAAAAATAGTATTCTCTCTGCATTTCCTTTTATATATATTCTCTTTTTTCAAAATCATTCCATTGTAAAAGCCGATAAATGAAAGGTATCAAAACCCCAAGAAAACTCTGCAGTCAGGAGGCCTCGCTCCCATAATCGCAGGAGCAGACAAAGCTGCCCTGTTTGCTGCCTGTACGTTCCCGGCACTAGAGACTAAGCTTCTTAATACTTTTGTTCTCCACGCATATGAGTCTTAACGAGGCTTAACCAACATCTCCGTTCTTTATCGTTTTAGTTGTAAGCGGCTTGCCTTTTCCTATAAGTCGCTTTTTATCAGCATACACTTCACTGTTCTTAACTTTTAAAGGGACTGAAAAAAAGTCGTCAATTTTAAGTTTTTTGGGAGCACTTTCAGGAAGGTCCTCCCCTTCCAAAAATATTCTTGTTCCAGGTTCTAAATCGTCTGCAAATATAACTTCAATCGTTTTCTCATCATTTTCTGCAGAAGTTTCAGCAGCTAGAAGCATTCCCTGACTCTTTACACCTCTGAGTTTTGCAGGTTTCAGGTTGTATACAACAATAATATGATGTCCCAACAGCTCTTCTTCAGTATAAAAGGGGACTAAGCCAGATACTATTTGCCGTTCTTCTGAACTTTCCGGAGTGCTGCTATTTCCATCAGCATGTTCTGCAGCAGCAGATTCTGAATTCCCGAAATTTATTGTTTCTATATAGAGTTTATCAGCCTCAGGATGACGCTGTACATCTGTTATTTCTGCTACCCGTAAATCTATTTTTTCAATAAATGTTTTCTCCAGTTCAGTCATTTGTTTTTCCTCCGAAGCAGCATTCAAAGTTTCATTCATGGGGTCTTGGGGCTTATTATTCTGCTGTCTGCCTGAATATTTTAACTGCAGCTGCTTTATTTGTTCATCTTCCAGTCTAGAAAACAGGATTTCAATGTTCTTAATTTCCCCAATTCCTTTTACATTACCTAAATCTTTCCATGAAGCATCCGCAAAATCAAAAAAAGTTAATATCCTCTGGGATGTAGCAGGAAGAAAGGGTTCTATCATAATTGCTAAATCCTTTATAAGAAAACTCAAGGATGCAAGCAGTTTTTCTGCAGCCTCAGGATCCGTTTTCCTTGTTTTCCACGGTTCTCCATTCTGAAATAATCTATTTCCATATGAACTCAAGCTGAAAATTCTTCGAAAGGCATCACGAATCTCGGCCCGTTCCAAATGTGCTGTTATTTTCTGTTCTTCATTATGAACATATTCGGAAAAAGCTGCATCGACTTCTGAATCAGGAATTGAAGCATTATAAAATCTGTTTATAAACGATAAAGTTCTGTTTACGAGATTTGCCAGATTTCCAATCAATTCACCATTAACTTTCTCTTGAAAATCCTTCCAGGTAAATACTGCATCTGCCTTTTCCGGTCTATTATAATACATATAGAATCGCCAAATATCAGCTGGAATTCCTGTCTCCTGTACATCGGTACCAAAGACGCCGATTCCCTTACTTTTTGAAAACTTACCCGTTTCATAATTGAGATACTCACTTGACGACATATGATGCAGAAGCGTCCAGTTATCACCAGAAGCTAAAAGAGATGAAGGGAAAATAACTGTATGAAAAGGTATGTTATCTTTTCCGATAAACTGAAATAGTTCAACTTCATCAGGATTCTTCCACCAATCCTTTTCCCATGCATCTGTAAGGTTAGCAGTTATGGAAATATAACCGATGGGAGCATCAAACCAGACATAAAAGACTTTTTCCTCATATCCCTCTTTCGGTACAGGGATTCCCCATTTTAAGTCACGGGTGATGCATCTCTCTTTCAAGCCATCCCGTATCCAGCTTTTTGTCATCTGTACTGCATTTCTTGCCCAAAATCCTTCAACACTAGCTTTGTCCATCCATTCTTGAAGTTTTGGAAGAATTGCTGGTAAATCAATATACAAATGTTTTGTTGATCGCATTTCGGGTGAACTGCCGCATACTCCGCATACAGGCTTTTTAAGTTCTTCGGGGTCCAGCAATTTTCCGCAGTTTTCGCATTGATCCCCTCTTGCCTCTTCATACCCGCAATGAGGACAAATACCGTGAACAAATCTATCAGCTAGAAATGTTTTACACGTATTGCAAAAGAGTTGGTTCAGTTCCTTTTCATTTATATATCCCGCAGCATCTACCTTCTTAAATATATCCTGAACAATATCCGTCTGTTTCTGTGTTGATGTTCTTCCGAATTTATTAAAACTGATTTCAAACCATGAATATATATCTCTATGAATTGTATAATATCTGTCACAAAGCTCTTCAGGAGTAATGCCCTCCTGTAATGCTCTCGTCTCCGTGGCAGTTCCATATTCATCGGTTCCGCATACATACATCGTATCATATCCATTGCTTCTGCAGTATCTAGCAAATACATCTGCTGAAAGTACTTGAATAAGATTACCCAAATGGGGAATGTTGTTAACATAAGGTAAAGCTGAAGTTATTAATCTTTTCTTTTTCATGCTTAAACTATATATATTTAGGCGTGGATTTGCAATAGTCTGTAATCATTTTGTGATTTTCTTGACTTGCATGATAACAATCATTACACTTTGAATATACATATGATCAAGGAGGAGGTATGCTTGAACGCAATGTCTCTAGTCAGGGAAATAATAGTTTCAATATACAGCCGAAGATAATTTGGCTCATACTTGCAGCTGTTTTAGTAATCGTTTTAGCAGCAACAAGCATTTTTGTTGTTGACCAAACTGAACAGGGGGTCGTTCTTCGTTTCGGTAGATTCAACAGGACTGTAGGTCCTGGGCTTCAATTTAAGATGCCCTTGGGAATTGAGCAGAATTTTAATGTTCCCACACAGAGAGTTCTGAGTATGTCTTTTGGATTCAGGACTGAATCTGCAGGGGTGCAGACGACATATTCCTCCAGAGATTATTCGGAGGAATCCATTATGCTTACCGGGGATTTAAACATTATTGATGTCGAATGGATTATTCAATATCGAATAAACAGACCTAAAGACTGGCTTTTTAACGTGGAATCAAGGGATAAAACAATCAGAGATATCAGTCAATCTGTTTTAAATCAGCTGGTTGGGGATTTAGCAATACTGGATGTTATTGGATCTAAAAGAACAGCTATTGAAGATGATGCTCTGATTTCTATGCAGAAATCTTTTGATAATTACGGTTTAGGAATTGATGTAACTGCTGTAAAACTTCAGAATATTGTTCCCCCCGCCGGGGAGGTGCAGGATGCTTTCGAAGATGTTAATAAAGCTATTCAGGATATGAACCGACTGATCAATGAAGGTAAGGAGCTTTACAATAGTGAAATTCCAAAGACCCGTGGTAACGCAAATAAGCTGATTCAGGAAGCTGAAGGTTATGCCTCTGAGCGTGTAAATAATGCTCAAGGTGATGTAGCTCGCTTTAATTCTATTCAGCAAGTATATGATAACAGTAAAGAGGTTACACGAACTCGTCTTTATATAGAGACTTTGGAAGAAGTTTTCCTGAATTCAGACAAGGACACTATTTTTGTAGATAAGCAATTGGATAACTTTCTGCCCCTTCAGTCAATTCAATCCAGTCAGGGAGGTGAACAATAATGAAAAAGTTAGTAACCACCTTAGTCGTTTTAGTTGTATTGGTCATTATCATTTTCCTGCTTGGTCCTTTTTATAGAATCAATGAAGGAGAGCAGTCAGTTATAACTCGTTTCGGGGCAATTACAAAATCTACAACAGAAGCTGGTTTGAAATTCAAGATGCCTATAGTTGATAATGTTGTTAAATATCCCAAAAAAATTCTATCATGGGATGGTGATGCTCAACGGGTGCCAACTAGTGAAAATCAATTTATATGGGTAGATACAACGGCTCGCTGGAAAATATCAGATCCTGCTCTTTTTTACGAATCAGTAACAACTCTTCAACAGGGACTTGCAAGACTTGATGATGTTATAGATTCAGCTGTACGTACCATAATTGCTGAGAATGAGCTTATAGAAGCTGTGAGAAATTCTAACGAAATAAACAGTATAGATAGGGAATTAGAAGTTACGGAGCCTGATGAGATTATGGAGTCAGAGCAGCTTGAACAACTGAAGCAGCTTACAGTTACTGATAAAACCTATGAGAGAATCAGTATCGGCCGAGAAGCCCTCTCGCAGCAGATGTTAGATTCTGTAAAGGAACTTACAAAAAGTTTTGGTATTGAAATAATTGATATTATCATACGACAAATTCAGTACTCTGATGATTTGACGCAAAGCGTCTATAATAGAATGATTAAAGAACGTAATCAAATTGCAGAAGCTTATAGATCTTTTGGAGAGGGACAAAAGCAGGAATGGCTTGGTAAATTGGAAAATGATCGTAAGAGAATTCTGTCCGAAGCTTATGAAAAGTCAGAAACCATAAAAGGTGAAGCTGATGCTGAAGCTGTTGGAATATACGCCAAATCATATGAAAAAGATCCTGAATTCTTTAAATTCTGGAAAAGTATAGAATCTTATAAAAAAGTCTTACCAGAATTCCAGAAGACGCTGACAACAGATATGAATTACTTCCAGTATCTCTATAGTGAGAATGGTGATGCTTCAATTAATGAATAAATTTTCCTATTTCAGCTGTATGAATTAAAATCTGCTGATTGAAGAATAACGGAATTATCCGCATATGTAATGTATTTGCATATGCGGTTTTTTTTTATGTAAATTTCTGTTGGCAGTGCTGTGCAATACTGAAAAAAAATACTATCATTTCATCAAATAATGGATATAGTAATAAATGATTAGTACAGAGTATTCAGCCTTTAAAAAGCAAAAATCATTAATCAAACTTCTCTCATATTGTGAAACAGAAGAGATCTCTCATTTGCAGGATCACTATATTGAAGGTTTCAGCCTTAATTCAGTTTCCTGTAGAAAGAACTATATCTTCTTTGCCAGTCCGGGGATTAATACTGATGGCCATAACTATATTTCCGATGCTGTTTCCAGGGGAGCTGAAGTTATTGTATATGAACATTATGTTGATGCTGTAAAGGAAAATCCCTATGTAACATATATTAAAGTCGAAAACTCAAAGAAAACCCTAACTCAGCTAGCTTCAGCATATTTCAAGTCACCTTCAAGTGATATGACGGTAATCGGGATAACTGGTACAGATGGTAAGACGACTGTTTCCTATTTTCTATTTCAGCTTCTTGTATCTGCCGGAAAAAGAGTTGGGATAATTTCCGGAGTATACACAGGTACACATGAGGAACTTTATGAAAGTTCACACATGTCTACACCGGAAAGTTATACGATAGAAGAGAAGCTTTTTCATTTTAGAGAGGCAGGATGTGAATTTGCCGTTATTGAAGTCACATCACACGCCCTTTCTGAATTACATAAACGGGTGGATGCCGTGAATTTTGATATATTTATTTTCACTCCAATAACAAGCGACCATCTGAATTTTCATGGCGACCTCAGTACCTACATTTCAACGAAATTCAGGGCTCTGGAATTGCTAGGTTCCGGTTATTCTGCTCAGAAAGAAAAAAATGTGTCAACTATTTATAAGGAAAACCCTCAAGCCCGAAAATCATGTAACAAAGCTATTGTAACAACTTCGGCAAATGCATATTTCAGAGATCTCTTTAAAAAGAGTGACAACACCTGGACAAAAGTACTTTCAGTGGATTCTGCGCATTATTCTTCTGTGTCCGTAAATTCCAAGCCTTTTAAAGGTATAAATGATTTTAAGGCTCAATCTGATCATCTCCTCACTTCACATGCATCTGAAAATAATTGCATTGAGCTTTTTTGGGATAATATACCAGTTGGAAATTTCAGCAGGGATAGTTTTTCAGAATATCAAATTATGGATCTCAAATTAGCTTTATCTGCTTTGCCTTTATTGCAAATAGACATATCAAAAATTATTCCTGGTCTTTCCAAACTTAAGAAAGTGAAAGGAAGGAATACAATTATTAATTTGGGAAAAAAACGCAGGATAGTAATTGATTATGCCCATACAGCTCATGCTGTAAAAACTATTCTAGCAGAATATAGATATAATTCAGCATTTCAAAAAATAATTGTTGTCATGGGAGCTGCTGGTGACAGGGACAGATCCAAAAGGCCTGAAATGGCTGCTGCTGCTGACTTTTTCGCTGATATCGTAATATTTACTACTGAAGATCCCTTCAATGAAAATCAGATGCAGATTTTTACTGATTTACGCAGGGGGATAAAAAAGAAGATCCCAGGGAAACAATTATTTATTATCAAAAATCGTCTGGAGGCTATAAGATTGGGAATTAGTGAATTAGATGCTGAAAGTTGTCTGCTCATTCTAGGTAAAGGGCATGAGTGGTTTATCCGTTATTCTGATCGGAAAGAGCCTTGGAATGATTTAGAAGAGACAAAAAAGATGCTTGATACGCATAACGTAAGCATCAATATGAAATTAGAGGAATAGTACATGCAGATCTTTATTTTTCATGTTGATATGGATGCCTTTTACGCATCTGTAGAACAAGTATTTAATCCCAGTTTACGAAATAAACCTCTTATAGTGGGCGGACATTTAACAAACCGCGGCGTTGTTTCTGCTTGTTCTTATGAAGCTCGTAAATATGGTGTCCATTCTGCGATGCCTATATTCCAGGCAAAACAGCTTTGTCCTCATGGTGTGTATGTACCAGTGGATATGAAAAAATATCAAAAAGTTAGCGAACAGATCATGAAAATACTTCAAAATTTCTCACCTGAAGTTCAGCAGATTTCTGTTGATGAAGCTTTTCTTGATATGAGCGGAACGGAGAAAATTTTCGGAAGACCGCTTATGGCGGCAGAAAAAATCAAGGAAAAGGTTTTTAGAGAAACAGGACTGACCATTTCAGTGGGTATCGCTTCTTCAAAGTTTCTGGCAAAAATGGCTTCAGATTTTAAAAAACCCGATGGTTTGTATCAAATTCATCCCGGCTGTGAAGAAGCATTTATAAATAATTTTTCAATTGGTCAATTATGGGGAATCGGAGACAAGACAGCAGAAAAAATACAGAATATGGGTTTTACTTCAGTTCAGAAATTGAGAGCGTTTCCTTTGAATCAATTGGAACATCTTTTCGGAACAAACCTTGGTTCTTACTTATATAAAGTGGTACGAGGGCAGGATCCAGGTATTTTCTCAATTAATCCGAATAGCCGCTCAATCAGCAATGAAACCACTTTTGCCTTTGATGTTTCTCAAAGTGATATTCTGAATCAATATTTACTTGAACTCTCCCATCATGTTGTTTTTAGGTCTTTTACTGAAGAGGTACAGTCAAAAACTCCATTTGTTAAATATAAAACAAATGATTTTCGCAGCTTTACAGCAAGAGAAACACTGAGAAAACCTATTATTTCTGCTGAAGAATTATTTTCACACGTGAAAAATCTTTTTTATCATCGCTGGGATAAGCATACACCCCTGCGTCTTATCGGTGTCGGTCTGCAGAATATTGAGGACAAGAAGCTTGGTTATCAGATGGAACTTTTTGATGACCCCTTTCAGAAAAAAAGAGCTGTAGAAGAGACGGTCTATAAAATAAAAAAGCGTGGATTACAGGTATCCAAGGCATCTTCCTTACTGAATGACTTTGAAAAAAAACTGAAATAGGATAATATAAGATATGAGTATTCATGTAGTTCTTGTTGAAGCAGAAATCCCTCAAAATACAGGAAACATAGCAAGGACTTGTGCGGCAGCAGGCATATCTCTTCACCTAGTCGGTCCTTTGGGCTTTTCAATAGATGAAAAAAGTGTCCGACGAGCCGGTTTAGATTACTGGGCTATGGTCAAAGTAAGCTGCTATGATGGGTTGGAGGATTTTTTTGAAAAAAACAGCTCAGGTCTGTATGTTTTTTACACAACCAAGGCAAAAAAAAGATATGATGAAATAGACTATGATAAGCATGAAAATATGTATCTTTTTTTCGGCAAAGAGAGTGCTGGTTTACCAGAAGAGCTGCTGCTCAAACATCAGGAAAACTGCGTCCGCATACCGATGATTGATAAAGCCAGGTCTTTAAACCTGTCTAATTCAGCTGCAATAGCTGTTTATGAAGTGCTAAGACAAAAAAACTTTACAACATTGCAGACTTCAGGATCACTGCACAGGCTTAAATGGAGGAATGTATGAATTTAACAAAAATAGGTTTTATTGGATGCGGAAAAATGGGAGGAGCATTAATCTCTTCCATAAGAAAAGAATTTCCTCAAGTTACTTTGCATCTTTTTGACCTTAATGAGAAAACCCTGAATGACGCTGTATTGCAAAATAATGCACAGAAATCAGATAGTGCTCAGCAAGTAATTGATACTAGTGACCTGATTTTTATAGCTGTAAAACCCCAGGTTCTTACAGACTTATCCAAGAGTATTGATATTCCAAAAGCAAAACCGCTAATCTCAATTGCTGCAGGAATTTCTATAGATCGGCTGGAGAAAATTTTTGATCACAAAGATTTCGTTCGACTCATGCCGAATATTGCTGCTTCAGTTGCTTCATCAGTAATAGCAGTTACCTGGAATGAGGCTCAGCCTCCTGAATGGAGAGATGATGCTTTTTCCCTAGCTGGTGCTTCAGGAACTGCTATATTCCTTCCGGAAAAATTATTTCCCGCATTTATAGGAATCTCCGGCTCAGGAATAGCTTACGTACTCCAATTTATTCATGCCATGGCTTTAGGAGGTACCCGGGAAGGGATTCCCTATAATGACTCTTTAAAAATCGTAATGGATACAATGAAAGGGGCCGTAAAGCTTTTAGAAACAAATGATGCATCCCCATCCAGTATGATAACATCTGTCACTTCTGCAGGAGGGACTACAATAGAGGGTATCTATGCCCTGGAAAAGAGCGGATTTACATCTTCTGTTATGAAAGCAGTACATGAATCTTCACAAAAAGCGGGAAATTTTGAATAATCTGAACAATTTCCAGACTAGTAAAACAAAATAAATATACAAAATCAAATTTGGAAAAGGAAAAACAATGATTGATCTGCACAAACTTCAGGAGAACTACCAGCAAATAAAAGAAAATATTAAGAATCGTTATATGGATATAGACCTCGATTCTCTCATAAAACTACAGAATACAAGACGTGATCTCATAAAAAATGTTGAAAATTTACGAAATCAGCGCAATATAAACGCAAAGAAAATGAAAGGTAAAATGTCTCAGGAAGAGAGAAGTGTTCTCATTAATGAGGGGAAACAGCTTAAGCAGTCAATTTCCCAGACAGAAGAGCTTCTTAAAAATGCTGAACAGGAGTTTTTTTCAAATTCTGCACGTATACCGAATTATGCCCATCCTGAAGCACCTGTTGGAAAAGAGGATAAAGATAATTTGGAGCTGAAAAGATGGGGTACTCCAAAAAAATTTGATTTTACTCCAAAAGATCATATCGAGCTTGGAAATCTCTTGGATCTGATTGATTTTGAAACAGCTTCCCGAGTTACTGGTACAAAATTTTATTATTTAAAGAATGATGCGGTCCTGCTTGAACTTGCTTTGGAAAGATTTGCACTGCAAAAACTTCAGGAACACGGTTTTACACCTACCATAACCCCTGATCTTGCAAAACAATCAATCGCATCAGGAATCGGATTTAATCCCCGGGGTGAAGAGAGCAATATTTATAATGTTGAAGATACTGATTTATGCCTTGTTGGAACCGCCGAAATAACTCTCGGAGGATATTATGCCAATCAGATTATAGAAGCTGATCAGCTCCCTGTTAAACTTGCCGGGCTTTCACATTGTTTTCGCAAAGAAGCAGGCGCCGCAGGCCAATACTCAAAGGGTTTATACCGGGTTCATCAGTTTTCCAAAGTTGAAATGTTTGTTATTTGTTCGGAAGAAGAATCGGATAAGCTTCATGAGGAATTGTTAGCTATTGAAGAGGAAATTTTCCAGTCCCTAGAAATCCCTTATCGAGTAGTAGACACCTGTACAGGCGACCTCGGGGCTCCAGCATATAGAAAGTTTGATCTAGAAGCCTGGATGCCCGGGAGAGGCGAATCAGGAGATTGGGGTGAAGTGACAAGTACTTCAAATTGTACTGATTATCAGTCAAGAAGTCTTTCTATACGGTACAAAAAGAGTGGCGAAAAACATTTTGTACATATGCTGAATGGAACAGCTATTGCTGTTTCACGTGCCTTGGTTGCACTATTAGAGAATAATCAAAGGGAAGACGGCTCAATAGCAATACCTAAAGTTCTGCAGCCGTTTATTGGGAAAGAAACTATAAAGAAAAAGTATACAATAAAATAGGACTTAGAGAGGACTTAAAATGAATGTCTCAGCATTAATAACTGATTTCTATGAGCTGACCATGATACAGGGATATTATTTGGAAGATAATAATCCAGATGTTGTATTTGATATGTTCTACAGATCCCAGCCGTTTAATAGTGGTTACGCTGTTTTCTGCGGACTTCATGATCTTTTAAAAAGCTTGGAGGGTTTTCATTTTTCAGATTCAGATATAGATTTTCTAAAAGGTTTAGGACTTTTTAGAGATGAATTTCTTGAATTTCTTAAAGATTTCTCCTTTTCCGGTGATATATATGCCATGGAGGAAGGGACCATTGTTTTTCCGGGGGAAACTCTGATCCGCATACATAGTTCTCTCATTGAAGCTCAGCTGATAGAAAGTATATTGCTGAATATAATTAATTTTCAAACACTGATAGCAACAAAGACTTCAAGAATCCTTCATGCTTCAAAGCACGGAAAGATATTGGAATTCGGATTACGAAGAGCCCAAGGCTTGAATGGAGCCCTCTCCTCTTCTCGAGCAGCATTCATAGGCGGAGCAGCAGGTACTTCAAATACGTATGCGGGAAAGAAGTTTGACATACCGGTGCTAGGCACCATGGCCCATTCTTGGGTGATGGCCTTTGATAATGAACTCGATTCTTTTCGTGCTTATGCTAAACTGTATCCTGATAACTGCATCCTTCTCATTGATACCTATGATACTCTTGGTACAGGCATAGAGAATGCCATTATTGTTGGTAAAGAGATGAAAGCTGAAGGAAAAAATATCGGAGTAAGGATTGACAGCGGCGATCTCAGTTACTTAAGTAAAAAGGTTCGAGAACGGTTGGATGATGCAGGTTTATTTGATGCAGTAATAACAGTTTCTAATGATTTAACTGAAGAAATTATTCATCAGCTGATTACAGATAACGCTCCTATTGATTCCTGGGGTGTAGGAACTCATTTAGTAACTGGAGGCAGCTGCTCAGCACTGAATGGAGTTTACAAATTAGCTGCCAAACATAATGGAGCTGAATACATCCCTACTATGAAAGTTTCCAATAACATTGAAAAAACAACAATTCCCGGAATAAAGCAAGTATACCGATTTTATTCAGGTAATGAAGCTCTTGGTGACATAATGTGCTTTGATTTTGAAAAGATGGTACCGGGTAAAAACTATATTTTCTATGATCCGGTTTATGAAAGTAAATTTTTCAGTATGAAGGCGGAAAGATATGATACCATTGTTCCTCTATTGAGGGAACAAATGATTAGCGGAAAAGCTCTCAAACAATATCCCTCTTTACAGGAACTGAAGAAGAAAACTGTTTCAGAACTGAAAACAATTCACCAGTCGTATAAAAGAATCATCAATCCTCACATCTATAAAGTTTCAATCTCGAAGAAAACTAGAAACAAGAAGAATGAAATGATAAAAGAGTATAGGAATAAGGTGAACATTTAAATTGACTTACTGCTGCTGTTCTTTAATCTTCTTGTACCGAGTCTTCCTTCTGTTTGATAGGATCATTAAACTCATCAGTCTCTTTAGGTCCATTAGGCTCATTAGGCCAACTTTGAATATATTTTTTTAAGCCCTCACAAATACTTAAAGATATCCTTTTCTGATATTTCGGACTTAAAAGATTCTTCACTTCTTCATAATTGGTTATAAATCCTGTTTCAACAAGAACAGCAGGCATAATTGCTTCTTTCAGTATATAAAAATCTGCTTCCTTTAGACCACGATTATACGTTATCTCACCAATTTCATCATCAAGGGAACTGAGCATCATATCAGCAAGATGCTGTGTTTCCATCACCAGCTCTTCTGTAAGCCGATTATTCAAATCAGTAATCAAATTATTGATTACCGTCTCGGAAACAGTACTTTCAGCAAATTTCTTTTCTGAACCATCTGAACCATCTGAACTGTGATTATACATCCATACTTCAAAGCCTTTAGCGGAATTACCAGCAGCCGCATTAGCATGAATAGAGATGAGAACTTTAGTTTTTGAATTCGCTATTTCCAGTTTATTAGCTGTTTCGGCTCTTTTCCACAAAGAAACAAAACTATCATCTGTTCTTGTCATAAAAACAGTAAGGTCAGGAGCTGCATTTTCTAAATTTTCTTTAACAATGATAGCTACCGCCAAGTTAATATCTTTCTCATACACATTTATTGTTTTTCCATTGTCTTGAAAAGAAAAAACTGCACCTGGGTCTTTTCCGCCATGTCCTGGATCAACTATAACCGTACCGACGTCCCGAAAAATACCCTGAAAAGTATCTGCTCCATTTGTCATCCTTTCTTCGCTGCTTTCAGAAAATAAATAGTGTATAGAAAAAAAGTGAAACAGGCTAAGCACTATTAAGAAAAATGCAGCTTTCTTAAAAGTACTTGAAACCACTGTACTCCTGCCGATGGTAAAAAAATGCCCTAATCTTCTCATTTTTCACTATCCAGGAATGCAATATCTTCGGGTCTGGCAACTTCATCACGATGTCCTTCCCCGAGTTTAACGGCTATTTCCTTAGTGTGACAGCCGTTAAGCAATTCTAATTCCGTGCTGTTAAAGGAAGTGACTGCTTTTGCTACATTATTAATAGCAACTACTTCACCCACTTGAAAAATTCCTTCTACTTTTTTAATACCCGAAGGCAGTAAACTCTTATTTCTTCGTAAAGCGGAAACGGCACCCTCATCGACAAGCAATTTCCCCTTCGCTTGAGTATTCAATATCCATCTGATCCTCTGAGATTTCTTCTCTTTCGGAACAAAAAAAGTACCAGCAGGATCCCCGGCAATTATTCTTTGTAAAATTGAATCCTCTTTACCTTGTGCAATTATTGTAGCACAGCCCGCTTGAGAAGCTATTTCTGCAGCAGAAATTTTTGTCTTCATTCCTCCGGTTGAAAAGGTACTCCCCCTTCCCAGTTCACTTCCGGCATAAGATTTAATGGTCTCATCTATTGCATCAACCTGATAAATTAATTCTGCATCAGGATCTGTTTTCGGATTACCTGAATATAAACCATCTATATCAGTTAACAATATCAGAAGGTCTGCATCAATTTTACTTGCAATAAGAGCACTCAGTTTATCATTATCTTCAAAAGCATTTCCTATCTCAGCGGTGGATACACTGTCATTTTCATTACAAATTGGGATGGAGCCCAACTCAATAAGGGTTTCAAAAGAATTTCTTATATTTAGAAAACTTTTTCGGTTATTCAGGACTTCTCTGGTCAAAAGAAGCTGAGAAGCAACAAGACCAAATTTTTTAAAGAAATTCGTATAATACTGCATGAGAATCGGCTGACCAATGGACGCACAGGCCTGCCGCATCTTTATAGATGTAAGCCGTTGACTTATCTTCAGCTCCCCTGCGCCAATTCCTATAGCTCCGGAACTTACAAGCACCACTTGATAATTTTGTGCTGATAATTTGTATACCTGTTCTACGATATTTTTCATAAATTCAATATCAGCACCACCTTCATCACAGCTTAAGAGATTCGTTCCAATTTTAATTACTACTCTTTTAATACGAGAAAAATCACGTCTATTATTCAAGATTTATATCCTTATGAGTAAAAGATTTACCATTTTTCCCGCTATACATGGCAACTATCTGTCCTTTTCCGCGCAGTATCCATTTGTAGCTGAGCAGTCCTTCAAGACCTACAGGCCCCCGTGCATGTATCTTGTTTGTGCTGATACCTACTTCAGCACCTAAACCATACCTGTAGCCATCTGCAAATCTGGTGCTGCAATTCCAATACACACCTGATGCATCAACATTTCTTAAGAAATACTCTGCTGTATGCTTATCCTCCGTAATAACAGCATCCGTATGGCCTGAACCATACTGGTGAATATGATCAATAGCTTCCTGCTGAGAATCAACAATTTTTATGGAAAGAATCAAGTCAAGATATTCCGTTGCCCAATCACTTTCATCTGCGCGGCTGCAGGTAATTATTTCTGAAACCCTGCTGTCTCCCCGCAGTTCAACCTTTTCCAAGCTAAGAGCTTCAGCTAAGGGAGGCAGAAACTTTTCAGCTATACTCTTGTGAACCAGCAGAGTCTCCAAGGAATTACAAGCCGCTGGGTACTGGCATTTTGAATCCTTTATTATTGCAATCGCCTTTTCTGTATCAACTGCTTTTTCATCAACATAAATGTGACAAATACCATCTGAATGACCGAGAACAGGTATTCGTGAATTATCCATTATATACTGAACAAATGCTTTGGATCCTCGGGGAATCATCAGATCGATTAGATCATCCATTTTTAAAAGCTCTTTTACTGCTTCACGAGTTTCAACCAGTTTAATCCACTCAGGAGGGATTTCTGCTGAAGAAGAAATTGTTGCTTCACGAATGCATTCTGTCAGTACTTTATTGGTTCTAATAGCTTCACTCCCCCCTTTTAGTACTACTGCATTCCCGCTTTTCAAACAAAGTGAAGCAATTTGAATTAATGCATCAGGCCTTGACTCAAAAATCATTCCAATAACACCAATTGGACTCGTTATCTTTTCAAGGATTAAGTCAGTATCAAGCTCTCTTTTTTCCATAATTTTATTAAGAGGATCCTGCATACTTATTATTTTCTGCAGACCTGAACAAACATCAAACAGTTTATCTTCGTCAAACTTTAGTCGTTTCATTAACGGGGCAGCAAGACCATTTTTCTTCCCTTCCTCAAGATCCTGCTTGTTTGCAGTAAAAATTCTATCTTTTTCTTTGTCCAGTGTGCTGATGATTAACTGCAGAACGGAATTACGAGTTTCATTATCTGTTGTAAATAGTTTTTTCTGAGCTGAAACAGCGGCTTTAACTTGTTCTTTTATCATGAAGTTTCTCCTGCTTATAGATTACCGTAAAAACATTGTTTTTTGCAATAATAAAGTTTTTACTTCACAAAACTTCCCTGCCATTATATAGTATCATTTATAATGGCTGATTATGGTAAACTGCTTAAAATCATACAAGAAAAGAAAATCATATCTTTCACTGGAGGGGGAGGAAAAACCAGTTTCATGCTGTTTCTCGCAAAAAAATTGAAACTAATGAGGAAGAAAATTCTGGTTACAACAACTACTAAGGTATATCATCCTTCATTTTTTACCTATTTTCAGGATTATACAATATCTAGCTATAACAAACTTCTTAATCATATACCTGAAGAATCAACAATTACTTTTTTTTATATTCCCTATTCCCGTATTAAAGTGGGTGGGCCAAAAAGCAGTTTCATTGACCTTTTAGCTAGTAAACAAGTGTATGATGCTATTTTAGTTGAAGCAGATGGTTCAAAACAGAGACCGGTTAAAATCCCGGGGCCGGGGGAACCGGTGATCCCTGAATCGACAGATATCTGTTTTTCTATTACAGGATTATCGTCTTTAGGAAAGAAAGCAGACGATTCCTGTATACACAGAATGGAGGAATTTATAAAAAACTTTAATCAATTTATTGGAAATGAAAATAACATAATAGATATACATATGCTATGCAGTATTATGCTTTCCCCTTGGGGACCCTTCAGATCATCTAATGATAGAACTAGTAAAATTGCAGTTTTTAATCAATCTGATACGGTAACGATTCCTTTAACTGTTCTTTCAGATCAGCTTGAAGAAAATATTTATAAATCACTTCACATGAAGCAATCAGAAGAATCTATTTCATCTAAGCGTATTAAGAATGACTGCTTAAGATCAGAAGATGATAAGACTGTTAAAATTTCTGGATATCTTATCACCCATATGAAACCAGAATCTGCTGTCGATTATATCCATTTATTTGATGAAAATTATTTATTTAAGAGGAAATATCATGAATATTTTTAAAAAAGCTTCAGAGCTCGTTGAAGAAAATTACAATTTTGCCATTGCTACAATTACACGAGCTCAAGGCTCAACTCCTAGAAGTAATGCGAAAATGATTATTACTGAAAATGATAAGACATACGGAACAATCGGCGGTGGATTATCTGAAGCATATGTTATAGAAGAAGCTAAGAAAGCTATTAAGGAAGGGAAGTCCAGGAGCGTTTCATATATTCTGGATGATGGTAAATCTGAAAAGAGTATTCATATGCTATGCGGCGGTAATCTTGAGATTTTCATAGAATTTATCCCCTCATCAAAAAAGCTGCTTCTCATCGGCGGCGGACATGTAAATAGTGAAATTGCAAAAACAGCAGCACACATTGGATTCAGGATAGAGGTAGCGGAGACACGCAAAGAGTTTGCTTCCTCAGAGCGTTTTCCCATGGCAAAAAAAATAGTCTGCAGAGACACAATCGAAGAAGCTGTCAGTGAGCTGACTATTGATTCAAGAACTGCTGTAGTTGTTGCCACCCATGATCATGATTTAAAAGCAGTTGAAGCAGTTTTATCAAGTAAATCTCCGTATATTGGTTTCCTCGGAAGCAGAAAAAAAACTGCATATTTTAAAAGAGAGATGCTTGCACATGGTTTTTCAAAAAAAAGAGTTGCTTCTCTCTATGCACCTATCGGTTTAGATATAGGTTCTGAATCTCCTGAAGAGATAGCTTTGAGTATAACAGCAGAAATTCTTATGGCTCTGAATAATTCTAGCGGATTACCTCTCAAAGACAGAGCTGAAAATCTCGTTATTGTTAGAGGAGCCGGAGATATTGCCTCTGGTACAATTCATCGCCTTATTCGCTCCGGTTATCGAGTACTTGCTTTGGAGATGGAGAAACCGACTGTTATTCGAAGAACAGTTTCTTATGCATCAGCTGTTTATGAAGGAAGCATCGAAATAGATGGGATAAAAGGAGAATTAGCGGGGAACTACTCAGAAGCAAAATCAATTATGGATGAAAAAAAGGCAGCTGTTTTAATAGACCCTGCGGGGGAATCTATTAAGCACTTAAGACCAAATATTTTAGTAGATGCAGTACTTGCAAAGAAGAATATAGGAACTTCCATTGATATGGCTCCCATAGTGATAGCTCTCGGTCCTGGGTTTACTGCAGGAACTGATGCACATGCAGTCATTGAAACAAACAGAGGACATTATTTAGGTTCAGTAATACATTCAGGTAATGCACAGGAAAATACTGGAATTCCTGGAAAAATTGCCGGAGAATCAGAAAAAAGGGTCCTCAGGGCACCAACGCCAGGTGTTTTTTCCTCAGAACACAGTATTGGAGATCATATCGAAGCGGGAGAAACGCTTGCATGGGTTGATAAAAAAGCAGTAATTACTGAAATTTCAGGTACTATAAGAGGTTTGCTTGCTGATAGTCTTCACGTAACAGAAGGTTTTAAAGTAGGAGATGTTGATCCCAGAAATAATTTTGATCATTGTTTCAGCATCTCTGATAAGGCAAGGTCTGTTGCTGGAGGAGTTCTAGAAGCTATTCTTTATTACTCTCATAGGAATTCCTGATACTCTTTTTTTCTTTTACTTGATACTGAATTTCTTTTACTTGATACTGAAGCTTAAAAAAATATCTTAAAAAGGAGTCTTTTTTGATATATTTAGATAATGCAGCTACTTCGTATCCTAAAGCTCCAGGTGTGAAAGAGGCTATTTGCAAATGCATTGATTTTCCCCACGGGAATGTAGGAAGATCTGCTCATGAAGCCTCTGCAGCCAGCAGCAGGATTTTATTTGAAGCTCGTGATTACCTTGCCTCTTTTATGAACTTTTCAGATGATTCAGCATGTATTTTTACGAAAAGTGCTACAGAGTCAATAAATCTTGTAGTAAAAAGTCAAATACAGGAAACCCAAGAGCAGAATCTAACTATACTCACCTCCCCCATGGAACACAATTCTGTTTCTCGAGTCTTAAAAGAGTTTTCAAATAGAGACCGTATTACTGTGATTACTTTTCGTTGTGATCCTTTCGGTTTCCCTGATCTTGAAGATATGGAAAAGCAGCTTCGAGAAAATTCAATAAGTTTCCTGGTCAGTACAGCAGCTTCTAATGTAACAGGTGCTGTTTTTCCAATAGAAAAAATTTGTAAAATAACAAAAAAATATAATACACCTCTCTGCCTGGATGCTTCCCAATTAGTTGGGGAAACTGAACTTGATTTTTCCAGCATGCCTGATGGTGCTGTTTGCTTTTCAGCTCATAAAGGCTTATTAGCTCCACCTGGAGTAGGAATCTGCTATTTATCCGGTTCATTCAGACCGAAACCTCTTATTTTTGGAGGAACAGGGAGTAACTCTGAATCTACACAGCAGCCGAAAGAGCTTCCTGATTATTATGAAGCAGGTACTCCCAATTTTTATGGAATAACAGGTCTGTATGCTGCACTGAATTTTATTAAAAATAAAGGTAATTCATTTTATGCATATAAAGATTATGTATCTAAGCTGCTTTACAATGAATTAAAGAATATTGAGGAACTCAATATTCTATCCCCTGAATTAAATCGAGTTCCCATAATCTCTGCTGCAATAAATAAAAAAACTTGCAAAGAGATTTCCAGTAGTACAGAATCTTTACTCAGTAAGGCTGCATCATATATATCCAATAATGATATTGCCATACGATTCGGTCTTCACTGCGCCCCATCAGCTCATAAACACCTAGGGACTTTTCCGGATGGTGGAACCATCCGGTTTTCCCCGGGTTTTTTTACTACAGAAAAAGAGATAAAGCAAACTGTAAAGATAGTTAAGGATTTTTTTTATGAAAACACATGAAAAGCTCACAGGTTATTCACGATTTTCTGGCTGCGGAGCAAAATTAGGTCCCGGCATCCTCGATAAAGCTCTCTGTGGTTTAAGTCAGCCGGATTATGATTTTTTAATTGCTGACTACAGTACGAGTGAAGATTGTGGAGTAATAAAAATCTCTGAACAGCAAGCGTTAGTTCAAACCATTGATTTCTTTCCTCCTATAGTGGATGATCCCTGGTCTTTCGGGAGAATAGCTGGAGCAAATGCATTGTCTGATATTTATGCTATGGGTGCAGATCCAGTTAGCGCTGTTAGTGTAGTCTGCTTTCCTGTTAATCAGTTATCACTTGATTACCTGAAAGAGATAATGGCAGGAGGACTCTCTGCTCTTGTAGAGGCAGAGGCGGCTCTAGTTGGTGGGCATAGTATTGATGATAATGAACTTAAATTTGGGTTTTCATTAAATGGACTCATCCATCCAAATCACATACTTAGAAATAATTCCCCCAAGCTGCATGAGGCTGTTATTCTAACTAAGCCTATTGGTACGGGGACAATCAATACAGCATTACGGGCTGAATTAGTTTCTGATAAAGCTTTATCTAACTCCATAACTTCAATGCAGACACTTAATAAAAAAGCTTCTGAAATCTGCAGAAATTTTTCTGTTTCTGCCTGTACAGATGTCACTGGATTCGGTTTGCTAGGGCATGCGGCAGAAATTTTTTCTGATGCACCTGCAGGGCTTCATATTAATTCAAAAGATATCCCCCTCCTGCCTGATGCGTATACCTATATTCAAATGGGCTTAGTACCAGAAGGGACATATAGAAATATGGACTTCAGGGGGCAAATGGTCGATAAATTTTCAAATATTAATGAAGATCTTCTGCATTTACTATTTGACCCTCAGACTTCCGGAGGGCTTCTTTTTACAGTTGCTGAAAATGAGTCTGAAAAGATTATTAAAACAATGAAAGATGAGGGAATTAATGCTGCAGTTATAGGAAAAACCACAAGTAATCGAGGGAGAATCAGCATTGACTGAAGAATATCTATTTACATTCCGTACAAGTCATGAAGTTTTTAAGGCTGAGAAAGATATTAAGACACTGCATAATGTGCATTACAAATTGATTCCTACTCCAAGAGAAATCAGTTCAGAATGCGGCTTCTCGCTGATACTTAATAAATGTCAAGTAAATTTTAGTTATAAACATGTTTATTCAATTAAGAAAAAAAAGGGAAAAATATATTATGAAAAAAATAATTGATACTTCAGGGCTTTCTTGCCCTCAGCCGGTAATTTTAACAAAAAAAGCTTTGAAAGAACCGCCAAACACAACTATTCAAGTACTTGTTGATAATGAAACAGCCAAGAAAAATGTTTTACGCTTTCTTACTTTTTCAGGTATCACTGATGTTGAAGTCTCTACAGAAAATTCTCTTATGGAGATTAATTTCTCCGTTCCATCTGAAAATACAAATGGGTCTCATAAAAAAAGCTCTAGTGATAAGCAAAAAACTTTTTCAAAATCATCTGCTTCATCAAAACAAGGTACAATTTCTAAGGATATTGAAATTGAACAATCCAGCAATTTTACTGCTGTATGTGATATACCTGTAACAACGGGAAAAACATATTTAATTTCCTCCTCTGTTTTCGGTGAAGGAGAAGAAAAACTTGGTAATTTACTGATGAAGGGGTTTTTATATTCCTTAACTCAGCTTGATGAAATACCAAAAGCTGTTATTTTTATTAATTCCGGAGTTTTTCTTACCACTACAGATAATTCTGATCTTATTGAAAACTTAAAGGATTTGGAAAACAAAGGAACAGATATTGTATCATGCGGAACATGTTTAGATTATTACAATATAAAAGATTCATTAAAAGTAGGATATATTTCAAATATGTATAGTATTGTTGAAATGATATCCAATGAAACTAAATTAATAAGAATCTGAAGTTTTTATACAGTATCCAAGTAATTATTATTTACTTATAAGAGCTTATCTGCATATTCAGTATTGAATTTTTTTACACATTATTGCATTATACCATCATCGGCCATTATATTTCTTTATATATAATGGTTAATGTATTCTTTTTTACATGTGAGGTCTTATATGAAACTGAAAAAAATACAGTTAATAATTTGTATTTTACTCGTCATGAGTACCAGTCTTTTTATATCTGCCCAGGGGCAGAATGATTTGCCGGCTAATAATAATCTAGAACAGGAAGAAGATTCGTTAATTACACTTACCGATAAACTAGGAAATACTGTCAGATTTGATTCTGTACCTGAAAAAATCATACTAGCTGGTAAGGCTGTACTGATAACCGGCGATGCCCTATATTTATTCCCTGAAGCTTCTGAATCGATTGCAGCATTGGGGCTTACTAACCAAGGAATGGGAGATTTTTATCCATACCTCGATTCGAAACTATCAGAAAAAAGAAGACTTCCCTATGATGCTGGGGTTGAAGAAATTGCTGCCCTATCTCCTGAATTAGTTATCCTTAAAGATTTTATGTACAATAGTTTAGGAAAGCAAATTAAAAGAATAGGAATTCCGGTACTCACCTTGAATCTTGAATCTCATACTTCATATATAGAAGATGTAAAGCTCCTAGGTGAATTGTTTGATAATGAAGAGCGAGCGGAAACAATTACCCATTTCTTTAATGATAAAGTAAGCAATATAAGAAATACAGTTCAAGATATCGCTCAAAAGGATAAACCTGAACTTTTACTCCTGTATATATCCTCAAAAGATGGAGAGACAAGTTTTAAAGTCGCTCCAGATGATTGGATTCAAACCAAAATGGCTGAATATGCCGGCGGAAATCCTGTATGGAAAGGAACAAATCTTTCCAGCACTTGGAAGACAGTAAATTTTGAGCAGATAGCTTCATGGGATCCTGACTCAATATATATAATTAGCTATCGTTCTCCAGCTGCTGAATTTGTGGAAGGGCTGCAAGATTCTTCTATCTGGAATTCTCTGCGAGCCTATAAGAACGGCAATGTTAAAGCTTTTCCCCAAGATTTTCACAGTTGGGCACAGCCTGACAGTCGCTGGATACTTGGGCTTGAATGGCTTGCTCATGAGCTGTACCCTTCAGAATTCCCGGATTATAAAATACATGATTCTGCCCAGGAATTTTACGAAACCCTGTATTCAATACCAAGTGATACTATTAATTCAGTTATTATACCAAAAATTGAGGGGGCTGTAACTGAAAACTAAGATTAGAGCATATAGAATTCATCTTTTATATCTTTATATTGTTCTTATATTACTATTATTAGTGTCTCTCTTCATTGGACGGTATCCAAATCCCGGCTTTACAAATCCTTTCAGCCTCTTTGCTGAAAGGATTTCCTATGAAATCTTTTTTAATCTTCGTTTTCCTAGAATTCTTATTGCTATTTTGGGAGGAGCAGTTCTGGGGGCCAGCGGCTTTGTTTTTCAAATGATTTTTTCAAATCCTTTGGTAGAACCGGGTTTTTTAGGAGTTTCTCAGGGTGCCGCGTTCGGAGCTGCAGCAGCAATTCTTTTCTTAGATTCGACTAGCACTATGATACAGTTATCCGCTACCTTTTTTGCACTTCTAGGCCTGTTTCTTTCTTACAATCTTGCGAAAAGATTTCATTTCGGCGGATGGATACTTCGATTGATTTTAGCGGGTATAGCTGTTTCAGCACTATTCTCTTCCGGGGTGGGCTTTTTAAAGTACATAGCTGATCCGCTCAGCCAGCTTCCTGAACTTACATTCTGGTTACTTGGAAGCCTAGCAAATAGCACTTGGGGACACTTTTTTTCAGTTCTTCCCATTTGTATAATTTCTTTAAGCATTGTGTATGTATTCAGATGGCGACTGAATATTCTTTCACTTCATGACAGATCTGCCTTTTCTCTTGGAATTTCTCCATATATAGAGAAATTAATTCTGCTCTTTTTGGCGACAGCTTCAACAGCCGCTATTATTTCAATATCTGGATTGATAGGATGGATCGGTTTGATTATTCCTCATCTTTCAAGAAAAATATTCTCCTCAAATTCCCGTTTTGCACTTCCTGGTTCAATGATCCTTGGGTCAATTTATATGCTCATTTGCGATACCACTGCAAGAACTCTTCTTTCTGGTGAAATACCAATAGGGATCCTTACGAGTTTTTTCGGAGCTTTTCTCTTTATAATAATTTTAACAAGAAAGCATTCTGGTGAAGCCTTATGAGTTTTATTTCTATAAATCACTTATACTATAGCTATCATGAATCAGATGATTATGTTCTGAAAGATATTGATCTGCAAATAGATAAAGGGGAAGCTCTTTCGCTGCTGGGTCCGAACGGAGCAGGTAAAACAACTCTTCTAGACTTAATTTTAGGTTGGAAAAGTCCAACTAACGGCTTTATTCAAATACATAATAAAAATTCTACAGCTTTATCAAGAAAGGAAGCTGGTAAAATCATGAGCTTGGTGCCTCAATTTGAACATATGAATTTTTCTTTTTCTTTATTTGACTATGTTCTTTTCGGCCGTACACCCTACCTGCAGCAGCTGGGAATTCCGAATGCCAATGATCTGAACATAGTTGAGGAATCCCTTAAAACAGTCGGCCTTTTAGAATTGAGAAACCGTTCAATACAAGAATTGAGCGGCGGGGAGACACAACTTCTTCTTTTAGCAAGATCAATAGCTCAGCAGCCGGAAATTCTGCTTCTAGATGAACCTACAAGTGATTTAGATCCTGGAAACATGGGTAAAGTGTTGTCTATTCTTTCTTATCTGAGTCAAGAAAAAAGAACTACTTTAATCTTCACTACCCACGATCCCAATTTAGCCTCCGAATTATCAAGTAAGACTGCACTCATTAAGCAAGGCTGTCTCAATTTCTATGGAAAAACATCTGAAGGTCTAACTGATAAATTACTGAGTGATTTATATAGTATTTCCATAGAAACCGCACAAATAGGAGATAGAAAAATCATTTATCGACGATAAAAAAAGATCATTAACCATCTATTCCATTTTACCCCTTAATAGTTACGATTTTATGCATATATCAGTAAATGTAAATTGTAAAACATCAAAAAGTCCCTGATCAGTTAATTTCAATTGAGGTATAACTGGTAAAGCAAGAAAACTTAAGGTCATAAAAGGATCCAATTCTTTGTTAACATGAAGTTTGTTGAAGGCAATTTCCTGCATTACTGTTAGTTCCGCCTGCAGTTCCTCCGGTTTTAAGCTGGACATAAGACCTGCTATGGGGAGAGGAAGTGAATGCAGGATTTTTCCCTCACTGCATATGGCAATCCCGCCGTTTATTCTTTCAATTTCTTTTACTGCCCCGTATATGTCTATATCAGAATCTCCAACTGCTATTATATTATGAGAATCATGAGCAATTGATGTAGCTATAGCTCCACCTCTCATTTTATAGTTTTCTACAAGTCCGATACCGATATTTCCTGTTTTTTTATGTCTTTCAACTACTACAAGTTTAAGAATATCCAGATGCTTATTAAAAAGGAAAGTATTATTTTCATCTCTATCAACTTTTCTAGCTGCGCTTTCTGTAAATAGTGAATGGGGAGATAATTTTATAACCTTTACAACATCGCTTGTGTTTAGTTTTAATGCTATATCATCTATTGAAAATTCTTTTATGGAAACGGTATTTAGTACATCTCTATTCTTTCTAATTGGAATTTTTTTCAAGATTTTCCCATTCTCAGCAGCAAGTTCTCCATTTACAAAAACAGCTGCCGGATTAAAATCCTTTAAATCATCGACAATTACGAAATCTGCATCATATCCCGGCGCCACCGCCCCCTTCCATGTAAGACCATAACACTCTGCAGCATTAATTGTTGCCATTTGAACAGCTGCTGCTGGATCTATACCCTGAGATACTGCAATTCTAAGATGATTATTTATATGTCCTTCTTGTAAAATATCCTGAGGCTGACGGTCATCAGTACAGAAAAGACAGCGGCGAGAATTATTTCTGTTAACTCCTTTTAAAAGATCGGTAAGATTTCTGGCAGCGGATCCTTCACGCAGGAGAACATGCATCCCCCTGTTTATGCGTTCTTTCATCTCTTCTACGGTGCTGCATTCATGGTCGGTTTTTACTCCCGATGCTGCATAAGCTGTAAGCTCCTTCCCTTCTAAAAGAGGTGAATGCCCGTCAATTTGCTTTCCGGATTTTTTCGCCGTATTGATTTTATCTATTACCTCCTTTTTACCTGATATGAGTCCGGGATAATCCATCATTTCACCCAAACCAAGCACCCTTTCTTGGTCCATTACCGATTCAATTTCCTTATTTGTAAGGACTGCTCCGGAATTCTCAAATTCTGCAGCGGGAACACAGGATGGAATCATAAAAAATGTATTTACGGGCAAATGTTCAGTCGAATCAAGCATGTAATTAACTCCCTTCAAGCCGCATACATTGGCAATTTCATGAGGATCTGCAATTATGCTTGTCGTCCCTTTGGGTAAAATCATTTCAGCAAATCTTTCCGGCGAAAGAAGTGAAGACTCTATGTGTACGTGTGCATCAATTAGACCTGGAATTATATATTTGCATTCTGCATCTATCTCTTGATTCCCTTCATAAGAACCGATTCCGATAATTTTACCTTTGTGAACAGCAAGATTCCCAAATACAATTTCCGCACTGAATACATTTACAATATTTGCATTTTTTATAACTAATTCTGCTTTTTTACGACCTGCTGCAATATCAATTGTCTCTTTTTTTAATTCTGTCAAAATGAAACCTCCTATTATCATTTCATCATGTATAATTCAGTATTTCTCATATTATTACATACAAAAAGAACTACAGAATAGTATTTATACTAACTGCTGCTATTATATAGTATTAGTACTTGCAACAATATGCAACATTATTTATTTTTTTCTGTACATTAAATAATCTTCATTGTAGAATGATATATATCATATACATTTAGAAATAGGAGTATTTAAGATGGAAAAGTTGTTTAAATTAAAGGAGCATAATACAACTGTTCGCACCGAGGTATTAGCAGGACTGACTACTTTCTTAACCATGGCATACATTTTAATAGTCAATCCAGTTATACTAAGTGAAACTGGTATGGATTTTGGTGCTTTATTCACAGCTACAGCTATTGCTGCCGCTTTCGGAACATTAGTTATGGCATTTTTTGCTAATTTGCCTTTTGCTCTAGCCCCGGGTATGGGACTGAATGCTTTCTTTGCCTATACAGTAGTATTAGGAATGGGTTACTCTTGGCAGTTTGCATTAACTGCTGTCTTTCTTGAAGGTTTAATTTTTATTGTACTTACCGTTTTTAACATTCGTGAAGCCATCGTAAACAGCATTCCCAAAAACATTAAAAAAGCAATATCCGTAGGTATAGGGCTTTTCATTGCTTTTATTGGTTTTCAGGGCGCTGGAATTGTTGTTGATGATGCAGCAACGTTAGTTGTTCTAGGTGATTTGACATCAGGAGCAGCACTCTTAGCAGTAATCGGACTTATTATTACTGGAATACTTCTGGCTTTTAAAGTACGCGGTTCACTTCTTATTGGTATAGTTCTCACTACTATTATTGGTATTTTTTTCGGTATTACCTCCTGGCCGCAGGGACAAGGCTGGACACCTCCTTCTTTAGCTCCAATTTTCTTTAAATTTGATTTCAGTCAGATTTTTACATTTGATATGCTGATTGTTCTTTTCACATTCCTGTTCGTTGATATGTTTGACACTGTCGGAACACTTATTGGCGTTTCTACAAAAGCAGGGATAATTAATGAAAAAGGGGAAATCCCGAAATGTAAACAGGCTCTCATGGCTGATGCACTGGGTACAACCGTTGGTGCCATGCTTGGAACAAGTACAGTAACAACTTACGTTGAAAGTTCTGCAGGAGTAGCTGAAGGCGGAAAGACTGGTATGACTGCTTTTGTAACTGCTATTCTATTTATTCTTGCCCTATTTCTCTCACCTTTATTCCTTGCTATACCTGAAGCAGCAACTGCACCTGCCCTGATTCTTGTAGGTCTATTCATGATAACCCCTGTAGCCAATATAGACTTTTCAGACTACACAGAATCAATACCTGCATTCCTTACACTTATTGTAATGCCGCTCGCTTACAGTATTGCTGATGGTATCATGGTTGGTATGCTCTCTTGGCTCGTTCTTAAACTTTTATCGGGCAAATCAAAAGAGATAAACATTATGACCATTATTGTAGGAATTTTATTTCTGCTTAAATTAATATTATCATAGAAAACAGAAGTAATTAAAACTCTTAGTCGGTTAATTAATAAAAGAAAGCCCCTGTGTTCTACAGGGGTTTTGTTATTCTTACGGTACAGCACATAGTTTTTCACTACACTACTACCTACTGTTATTAGATTTTAGAACTAAGCTTATTTATTACGAATATGAGGAATACTGCTTAATTTTTTCAGCATCTTCAATTGCATCTTGTAATTCATTTTCTTCAAATACATCTTGGTCATCAAAAAAATCTACAACTTTCTTCATTTCATTTATAATCAGCTCATCATCACCATTGAAGTCGCACATTTTATACAGACGCCGGAATAATGGCTTAAGGAAATGCCGCTTTTTCTCTTCACTTTTCTCGAGATTTGTCTCATTTCTCTGCATCATTACTGTAACAGAAGACGGCGAATTATAGGTTCCAATTTCATGAAATCCGAACTTTTTATACATTTTGATTGTTTTCGTATCAGAGGTAAACACATCAATAACTACTTCCTCTACACCTTGAGCCCTGCCATACAGAAACA
>JAIPFS010000061.1 GCA_021736545.1 Spirochaetia bacterium
ACCCGTTAACCTGCTACTAACAGGGGGTGCCCTCTTTTTTCTTTTAGGTCAGACGAGGGAGAAAAACTTTCTGTCAGCCTACGGAATTTAGTATCGGCAAGTTTGGCCTATATTCGGAAACTTATCCTGGCGGGGAACAGTAGAGGAGGTCAAAAGCCTTATCCTGCAGGAAAAACCGGAGGCGGAGTTTTATCATTTCGGTGACCTCGCTGAAACAGGAGACCCTAAAAGCCTATATGCCCTTGAAGAGGGTGACAGCGAGAATAGAATCACTCTAAGTGGAGGTAGCGCATGAAGGCATTGGTGCTTGGAGCCAGCGGGGCCACCGGCACATTAGTTGTAAAACAATTACTAAAAAGAAAAACACCTACCCGCATTCTCGTAAGAAAAACTGCGGTCCTTCCTAAGGAAATATCCGAGGATCCTCTAGTAGAGACAGTAACTGGTAATATCAATGAACTTGATCAGGCTGAGATGGATCAGCTGGTGCAAAATTGTAATATTATTATTTCATGTCTGGGCCATAATATTTCATTCAAGGGCATGTTTGGACAACCGCGCTATTTAGTACTAGATGCAATTAGAAGTGTATGCGAAAGGGCTAGAAAGAATACAGATAAGAGAGTAAAGATTATACTGATGAGTACAACTGGTTATACGAATGCCTTATTAAGAGAGAAGAATTCTATTGGAGAAAGAGTAGTCAATGTATTGTTAATGCTTTTGCTGCCTCCCCATCGCGATAACATCAAAGCAGCAAACTATTTGATTAATGAAATTGGCACACAGGATGAAAACATAGAGTGGGTTGCGGTACGGCCGGATACTTTAGTTGATGATGATCTGGAAAGTTCATATGAAGTATTTGAATCGCCGGTAAGAAGCCCGATATTTAATGCCGGTAAAACCAGCAGGATCAATGTGAGCCATTTTATGGCCGAATTAGCAACAGACAATAACTTATGGGAAAAGTGGCTATTCAAAACTCCGGTGGTATACAATAAATGATGCAAGGACAAATTATTTGAAGATTAGTAAGAATGCTACTATAATCTAAATATAGATAACTCCATATGGGGGATAAAGTGCTTTTTGACAATGTAATAAAGCCTCAAAAAGATCGAATTTGTATAAAATGCTTGATACTGCTTATATTCCTGTTGTCATTAGGCATCCTGCCTCCGTATACATTCCCGCAAGTTGCTGAAAATCAAAAATTAAACACTAGCAGGGTATTGATCGTATTCGGGCCGCATTACGGTATACCCACAGCGGATATATTACTCCCGGCTATTACAAATACTCTGAAAAAGGGGGGAATACAGAGCGATCATATCTATGTTGAGTTTCTTGATTTTTTCCGATTTCCTGGTATCCGGGATGGTTCGGAAATGGTCGATCTGCTTACCAAAAAATATAAAGAGACAGCTATCGATCTGATCATACCCATTAGCCAGGAAGCAGTTGACTTTGTTGCCGGGGAGCTTTCTATCCTTTCTCCCGGTGCACCGTTGCTTATACCCGGGTTTGAGGCAAAACCGGCGTGGGAAAGCAAGAAACGGCCACTTATTACCATGCCGACAGAGTTAGATATTGAAGGAACCCTAGCTTTGGCGATAAAGTTATTCCCCACTGCTGAGCGTCTTGTGGTGGTAAGCGGCGATGACGAGCACTCCAGACTATTCTTGGATTCCATTACTGCAACTGCCAAAAAGTTCCCAGAGTTCAGAGAAATCATCCACACAGCAGATTTGGCTTATTCGGAGATGTTACAATTTATTGAGGATTTGCCCAGTGACACTATCGCAATTTTCGGTACCTATTTCATCGATTCCGCAGGACAAAGCTATGTTCCAGCAGAGGTAGCAAAACGAACGGCAGAACAGTCAGCTGTAGCAGTATTTGGTATTAGGGATGTCCATGTTAAAAATGGTCTGGTGGGCGGTTCGGTTATTATTAGTACTAAGTTGGGTGAGCAAGCAGCTGAGACGGCACTGGAATTTATTTCCGGCGAGTTGAAGCTTAATGGTACTGATATAAGCTTGAAGGCGCAACATTTCCCGTTATTTAATTGGGAACAGTTGAAACGATTTGATGCTGAAACTCAAAAGCTACCCGAAACGACTGTTTTTTTCAACAAGCCGCAAACTCTGTGGGAGAACCACAAAACTGAGCTAATTTTTGCTGTTGTGATATTATTTATACTGCTACTGTTTCTCATACTTTTAAATTTAAAGAACAATAATTTGCGTATAGCGCTGAAGACACAGAGGGAAGCAGAGAAATCTCTTATCAAGAGCGAACAGAATCACCGTCTGCTTTTTGAAACTATGTCGCCCGGGGTTGTTTATCAAGCCGCGGATGGAAAGATAATATCAGCGAATCCTGCCTCGGAGAAAATTCTTGGTTTGACCTTCGAGCAGATGATCGGTAAAACATCCATGGATCCTCGCTGGAGAATGGTCACAGAAGATGGCCGAACTGTGCCAGGTTCAGAACATCCCGCAATGATAGCTCTGAAAACCGGGGAAAAGGTAGGCCCAGTAATTAGAGGAGTATTTAATCCTGTAGAGGAGAGATATGTATGGCTGTCTATTGCTGCGATTCCGTTAAGTAAACCGGGAGAAAACAAGCCATTTAAGGTATATGCTACTTTTGATGATGTGACCGATCGCAAAGAGGCTGAAGACAGCCTTGCAATTCAGTTGAAAGAGAAAGAGAAACTCATCAATGAGCTCTCTCATCGTACCTATAACAACATGCAGGTGATCCAAGCCCTTTTGGAGTACAAGCAATTAGCCCATCCCGATTTTTCTTTGAAGCAATTTGTGAATGAAATCAATGGCCAGATCAGGTCAATGGCCTTTGCACATCGGGAACTCCAAAGGGGGGAACATCTATCCAGAATCGACTTGAAAGAATACCTTAAAACCCTTGTACAGTTTGTTGTAGACCGTAGTCAGGAAGATGTGAAAATTAAAATGACTTTCGATTTGGTTCCGGTACAGGTACTCCTGGATTCTGCTAGGCCACTAGGTCTAATAATTAATGAACTGGTAGTTAATGTGCTCAATCACGCCTTCCCCAATAATTTGGAAAAAGATTTTACAGCAAAACTTCGAATTTCATCCGGAGTATCAGAAGACGGCGAGATTGATGTGTGTATATCAGACAATGGAATTGATTGGGCTCCTTCTAATGACCCAACAACACCCATGACCGGAGGTATTGGTCTGGTAATTGCACTGGTAAAGGAGCAGCTTGGTGGTACAATCTCCTTTGACGGGAGTAACGGAACAACATGCATTATCACTTTTAAAGATAACCTTTATGCAGAGCGAGTATAACTTTGAATAAAGAATTAGAAATAATGATCGTTGAAGATGAAGCTATCACAGCCATGGTTATGGAATCAGAGCTTAAGGAAGCAGGTTACTGCATAGTAGGGCGTGTTGTTTCAGGAGAGGATGCGGTTTCTTTTGCAAAGGAAGTGAACATAGATGTTGTGCTGATGGATATCCGACTTGCAGGGGAAATAGATGGCATCGAGGCAGCGGCTCAGATTCAGAACATACGCACAACACAAATTATATTTATGACAGGCTATGATGATCCTGAAACCAGGGGTAGAGCCAATGCACTGAATCCATTAGCATTCTTAAACAAGCCCTTGGATAGAGCTACTTTAATAGAAAATCTAGAAAAAATTTGATGTGAAAGCTTATAATATTAGTATTTCATGTCAGGGACACACTTTCATTGACTATTTGGGATAAAGAGAGTAAGCTCTAAGTACGGTATAACGTACGGAGAAAACAATGAATACTACAATAAACATTACTAACGCACGAAAGGACTTGTATAAGTTGGTGCAACAAGTCATAGAATCTCATGAGCCAGTGCACATTACAGGAAAGCAAGGATCAGCAGTAATTATAAGCGAAGAAGACTGGAAGAATATTGAGGAGACACTGTATTTAGCATCAATTCCTGGAATGAGGGAATCGATAATAGAGGGAATGAAGGCAGACATAAGCGAATGTGATGAAGAGCTAGAATGGTAAAAACAGTTGTATAAGCTGGTCTATACGAAACAAGCCCAAAGGGACGCAAAGAAACTCGCTCAATTTAATTTAAAAAAGAATGCAGAAAAAATAATGGAAATAGTAAAAAAGGATCCATTTCAGAAATCCCCACCCTACGAAAGACTATTAGGGGATTTGGCAGGATCATTTTCCAGACGAGTCAATATCCAACACAGGATTGTATATCAGGTATATGCAGAAGAAAAAGTTGTAAAAATAATTCGGATTTGGACACACTATGAGTAGCAGATAGTAGCTCTGCTACTCGAAGAGCGGGTTGCGGAGGTAAAAAGCCCGATCCTGCAGGAAAAACCGGAGGCGGAGTTTTATCATTTCGGTGACCTCGCTGAAACAGGAGACCCTAAAATCCTGGATGCCCTTGAAGCGGGTGACCGTGAGAATAGAATCATTTGATAGAAAAAAGCATGGATTAAATTTACAAAATGAAAATAAAATTAATATCCCCCAAAATGAGTTTACGACCAATGGATTCGGAGTACAAAAGAAAATTGTCGCCTTCCTTATCCTTATTAACATTAGCAGCACTCACTCCCAGTAATTATGAGGTTTATATCGAAGATGAGAACGTTCACGCTATTAATTTAGATGATAACCCGGATATAGTGGGAATTACCGTTAATGTGGACACTTCAAACCGTGCATATGAAATTGCAACAAATTATCGCGATCGGGGAGTAACTGTTATTTTAGGAGGAATTCATGTAAGTGCGAACCCTGACGAAGCATTATTTTATGCCGATTCCATATGTATTGGCGAAGCCGAAGAAATTTGGGATAAAATATTGTTAGCTGCGGAAAAGGGATGTTTAAAAACTAAATATTATCATGACAAGCCTAGTGACCTATGCAAAGTTCCAATACCTAAATGGAATCTGTTGGATAGTTCTGCTTATCTCTATACTAATATTATCTCTTCTAGCAGGGGATGCCCGTTTGAATGCAATTTTTGTTATAACAGTTGTGATTACATTCATCATTCCTATCGAAACAGACCAATTGAAAAAGTTGTTGAAGAGATCAGCAGCATGAATACCAAACATGTACTGTTTATCGATGATAATTTCATTGGTAATATTCCCTGGACTAAGAAATTGATTGAGAAAATTAAGCCGCTTAATTTAAGGTGGAATGCGGCGGTATCTACCAATATAGTGCATCACCTCGACTTGTTAGACGCGATGAAAGAGAGTGGATGCCAAAGCCTTTTTATTGGTTTTGAGACAATCAACAGTGAGTCTATTAAAAGTGCAGGAAAAAAACAGAACAATATAGCTTCTTACACGAAGTTGATCAAAGAAATTCATAAAAGGGGGATAATGATTAACGCAAGTTTAGCTCTTGGTTTTGACTTTGATGAGAGAACTGTATTTGAAAATACCCTTGAGTGGTTAGTTCAAAATAAAATTGAGACGATGACAGCCCACATATTGACTCCCTACCCAGGAACGAAATTATATAAGTTTTTCAGAGCCGAAGGGAGAATAATAGATTACGATTGGAACCATTATAATACTGCACATGTTGTGTTCGAGCCAAAAAAAATGAGCAGAGAGGAGTTATATGACGGTTATTTATGGATGTATAAAAATTTTTACTCTTTTGAGAATATTCTGAAGAGGCTGCCGGAACAGAAGAATCAATGGATGTCTTATTTATTATTTAACTTAGGATATAGAAAATTCGGCAGTTTGACATCTAAGCTAGCCAAATTAGGATTAATGAATTGGATAGGAAAGGTAGCTAGGCGTTTGGCATACGGTATTGAGTAATACCCATTGCAATCAAGGGGATTCGAGTAGTGTGGCATCCAGGTCTTGCTAAAACAGTTCTTTCGTGTATTATGTAGTATCCGAAATTTTTTAAGGAGAGTCTGCAGTGGGTATTGTAGTACAAAAGGGGATTATTGCTCCCGCCCTGTTTGGTTTGCTTTTTCTGATTCTAAGTGCGGGCTACGCCGCGGTGTTTTTTATTGTGCCTATACCGCTGTTGTTCAAGCTTATTATCGCCGTGGGGCTGGCGGCGCTTGCAGTGGCTATGGTGTTTGTAATTATTCAAAGGAATAAAGAAATTCAAGAGGAGACGAAAGATGACCTTAGTAAATACTGATTACATTAGCGGAAAGGAGCTGGAGACCCTTGGTCTGGTAAAGGGTTCTACCATCAGGGCAAAGCACCTTGGAAATGATATTGTAGCCAGCCTGAAGATGATAGTGGGAGGAGAGCTCACCGAATATGGTGATATGATCAACGAAGCCCGGGCGATTGCCACCAAGCGCATGGTAGATGAAGCCACTGCTTTGGGTGCCGATGCGGTGATAAACGTACGCTATGCCACCAGCAACGTTGCCAAAAGTGCGGCGGAGGTGCTGGTATACGGAACTGCAATAAAATATATTTAAAACCACCTCTCCATGATTGAAGACTTCTCGTTTGATGAAATGTGGAGACTAAAGCATTTAAGCCCTGTTTTTCCGCCCTCAGGTGTTTAGAATTAGAGACATACCGGTAATAAGTTACAACTGACCTATTCCAATTCCAAGACTACACGAACAGTGGTACCTTCTTCTGTGATTATGCTCATAGACCCGTCAAACTGTACCGTATACCCGTGTACCAGGGTAAGTCCAAAGCCGTATTCCCCCTGTTCTACTATTTCGGGGGGCATGCCGTCTCCGTTATCGGATACTTCTATACAAAGAAAGTGCGGTCTCTCTTGGTCTTTGTGAATTGATAAATGTATTTCTCCCCGACCGTTTTCCGGAAAGGCGTATTTGATGGAGTTGGTTATAAGTTCGGTTATGATTATACCCACAGGAAGGGACTGTTTTGAGGTTATTTTCACCTCTTCTATATCGGTACGTATGGAGATTGACTGGTTTAAGATGTAAGCAGCCCGAATATCACGAAGCAGGGGGGTTAAAAAGGAGGAGAGGTACACAGTGCCTATATCCATGCTGATGTAGAGGGATTGATAGATGTTTTGCATAAGCCTCATTTTTGTTTGTACTCCTTCAAGGACCCCCTTAATTTTTACATCGTCAATATTACTCGTTTGCAGTGAGATTATGCTTGAAATTGTATTCATGTGGTTTTTAATACGGTGATGGACTTCATGCAACAGATGCTCTTTCTCTTCTAACAGCGTTTCTATCTCCTTTTCTTTCTGTTTACTACGGCTGATATCGGTATAGCTGGCCACAACGCCCTCAAAGCTGCCGTCAATAATGATGGGAGATCCGGAGACCATAAGGTGTATGGGGTCTCCTTCTTTTGTATATCTGATAGTCTCGGTTGGTTTGACACGCACGCCTGAGTTAGCTCTACGGCTAAAGGACAGGGCCTCACGGTAGATATCTTTATCATGAAAGGCTATGCACTCATCAATATCTTTCCCCAAGACCTCCGGTTTCTTGTAATGAAATAGGTGGACCGCCTTATGGTTCCACCCGGTTATACGGTTGTCTTGGTCGAGGGTGACTAGAGCGTTAGGACTGGTCGTGATAATAGCCTCTGCATACTTTTTCCGTTTTTTATTTGTTTGCTCTAAGGCTTTTCGTTCGGTAATATCCTCTCCGAAACTGATAATACGGTTATCTTCACCCTTTATCATTGAAATTGAT
>JAIPFS010000062.1 GCA_021736545.1 Spirochaetia bacterium
TACCTAAACCACCAACATCAGCCAATGCGGCGCCTGAAATCCCTGCAAATATCAGACTGGCAACAATATTCACTTGCGCCAATCCTCCTTTCAGCCGACCGACCAGCAATTTTGCAAATTCAAAGAGTCTGCTGGTGATGCCGGAACTGTTCATCAAGCCTGCTGCCATGATAAAAAGCGGTACGGCTAGTAAGGGGAACGAATTGAGAGAAGCAACCATCCTTTGAATCATAACGCTGATGGGGATTCCTTCCACTAGCAGATAGAGAGCTGCAGGAATTCCCATGCTGATGGCTATCGGAAGTCCAGAGGCAATTAAGATAAGAAATAGCAGTACAATCATTCCGCCGCTCATAGCTTATCCTCCTCATGCTTCACTTCATTAGTCTTCTCATGAGGTGTTTTTGAGTTCATCAACCCATCATGAACCCCATCAGGATTGCTTTTCGTCCCATCAGGATTGCTTTTCGTCCCATCAGGATTGCTTTTCGTCCCATCAGGATTGCTTTTCGTCCCATCAGGATTGTTTTTCGTCCCATCAGGCGGCCGAAAAGCATCCATCAAGTACAAGAAAGAGCCGAGAGCCATGAATACAAGCCCAAGCACAATGGGGATATAAAGAATAAAATTCGGCATTCGTAAAGCAGGAGTTCGGACACTCCAGTTTCGAATCATTACATGATTAACCGAAAACATCATAAAGACAGCAATTCCAAAAGATAGACTCTGGATGAGAATTTCAAAGAATCGACGTGCTTTAGTCGGCAGGCGAACCAGTAGAATATCTACAATGATATGCTGCTTATCAACAATAAGTACGGGAACCATGATAAATACTATGGAAACGAGACTAAACCGTGCCAATTCTTCTAGTTTCACTGAGCCGTTATTAAAGAAATTCCGCATGATAATCTGAATAAGAACACTGGAGAACAGCAGTACAAGAAAAAGTATTGCGATGTTTTCCAGAATTCTGCAGGATCTGCGTATGAATGCATGCATAGTATTGTTCCTGTGTTTAATACATCTGTGACCGACAGTATAGCTTGTGCCTAGCTTTTACTTTAGCTTTGCAATTGCTTGGTCGATCACAGATGCATTTTTTCTAGTTAGTTTCGTATTTGCAAAAAGACTACTTTTTGTCTAGTCTAGATCATCTTATATCTAGTCTTGTCTAGTCTAGATCATCTTTTATCTAGATCTGCTCTAGTCTGCAGTCTATTCTATAGACCTGATTTGATTATAATACGAACCCCACTTATCACCAAAGCGTTTTTCAACAACTTCTTTTACTGAAGCTCTAAATTCATCAATCTGCAGTCCATCTTCAGGTCCAATAACGGTCATCCCCTTATCTTCTAATGTCTGTAGATCATCTGCTTCACTGTCAAGCACATAATTTGAAGCCCAATCACGTGTTTCTTTGGCCGCTTCCCGAAAGATCTCTTTATGCTCATCTGATAGCTTCTGCCAGACGCTTTCGTTTATTACAACCGGCTCAGAACCCATAATATGGCCAGTTAGCATAAGATAATCCTGCACGTCATACAAATTGTTCGAAACGAGGACGCTGACAGGGTTTTCTTGACCATCCGCTACTCCTGTTGAAAGACCAACAGGCACCTCTGCCCAGTCTACCGGTATCGCTACTGCACCCATGCCTTCCACAGCAGCCATATAAATAGGTGATGGAATTGCACGGATTTTCATCCCTGCTAAATCTTCAGGGCTGTATACAGCAGAATTAGCTGTCAAATTACGTGTTCCAAAATAGAAAGAATAGATAATCCGCACATTTCGAGTTTCAATCAATTCTGCGTTCATGTCTCTCAGAACAGGCGAGGTTTCAGGATTTGTCGCTTTCAGCAGATGATCAACGTCACGATAGAGGTATGGAGTATCAAAGAGTCCTAAATCCTCCATAAGCGGCTGCAGACCTCCATATGTATTATGATGCAGGGCGACTCCACCTTGTGAAACCATTTCAGCCATTTCAGTAATAGTACCCAGCTGCGATCCAGGATAGACTTCGATTTCAATAGCTCCATCAGTCTTTTCTGCGATTCTGTCTGCAAAATAAGATGCCTGAAGTCCGTTGGGGCTGTTTGCCACATTCATGTGCGCATACCGTAAAACCAGAGGTTTCTCAGGGGTCGGACCTGATTCAGTTTGTCCAGCGGCAAAAATCATTGTTCCTGTCATGAGCAGAATCAACGCTAATGTCATGCTTTTTTTCATAGTATTCTCCTTTTTTTTATTACCCGGTATTATACACCGGTAAAATTTCTTTGTTTCTTTTGTATAGCCTTTTCGGCTCCAACAACAATATCATCAATTGACATCCCGTAAGCATCAAGCAATTCATCAGGGAAACCAGACTCCCCATATGTATCCTGTATTCCAAGCCTTACCAGTGCTGCAGGACAATCGTCAGCAATCAATTCAGCTATAGCACTTCCCAATCCGCCGATAACTGAATGATCCTCAATCACAACAGCACAGCGGGTTTCTGCAAGGACAGCTTTAATTCCTTCAGTATCCAAGGGTTTTACCGTTGCAACTTCCACTACCGTAACCCCGAAACCTTTCTCCTTCAGAAGACGAGCGGCTTCAAGAACTCTATTAAGGATAAATCCGTTTGAAAATAGTGCAGCATCATTTCCGAATTCTTCCAAAATACGAATTTCAGCTAAGGGGAATGGTGTTCCTGTGGGAAAAACTTTTTCTTCCTTTCCACTACCAATACGTATATAGACCGGCCCATCTATATCTGCCGAAGCAATAATGGCTTGCCTTGTCTGATCGCCATCTGCAGGACAAAGTATGGTAAAACCTGGAATGGTGCGAAGTATTCCTACATCTTCAATGAACTGATGACTTACGCCTTCTCTGTTTCCCCCATGAAGTCCCCCATTAGCCCCGACAAATCGGACTTTTAGTTTTGGGTAAGCAACAAAAGTACGCATCTGTTCGCAGGCACGCATGGTTAAGAACCCTGCATAAGTACTGATATAGGGGGTTAGACCCGAAGCAGCCAATCCTGAACAGACCCCAACACCATTCTGCTCCGAAATCCCTAATTCTATAACCCGATCAGGCCAGCGTTCCTTGAATGCTTCCCCTTTTACAACTTTCAACGAATCAGTTGAAACAAATACAACATCATCCCTCTTTTCTGCAAGCTCCAGCAAACCGTCCCGAAAGCCGACACGTGTGCTGTCTACCATTCTGTCTTTTTTGTTAATTTTTTTGCTGGTTGTTTTGCTGGTTATTTTGCTGGTTGTTTTGCTGGTTTTTTTGCTGGTTGTTTTGCTGGTTGTTTTGCTATCTTTAGTCATACTCATTCTGCTCCTCCCAGCTCAATCATTGCTTGTGCATATTCTTCATCGCTGTATACCCGTTTGTGCCAACTATTGTCCCCTACCATGAAAGAGAGACCATTCCCTTTGATGGTTTCAGCAACAATGAGAGAGGGCTGATCTTCAACATTCCGGCTCCGTTCAACTGCTTCAGTAATCTGCTCCATATCATGGCCATCAATTGTCTGTGTATGCCAGCCGAAGGCTTTCCACTTTTCTTCCAGAGGATATATACCAGATATATCTCCGACAGTTCCACCGCTTTGATAGTTATTGTTGTCGATGAAAACCGTAAGATTCGCTGTCCTTAGATGACCAGCAGCCATTGCCGATTCCCAAATCATACCTTCACCCAGTTCTCCGTCACCGGTTACTACATAAACCTGATAGCTCTTTTTTCTTATACCCGCAGCTAATGCCATTCCCAACCCGATAGAAACACCATTCCCAAGAGATCCAGTAGTTGCATCTAAACCAACAGTTTTGGGTGCATATGGATGCCCTTGCAGCTTGCTTCCCAAATGCCTTAAAGTCGGGAATTCATCTGGAGAGAAAAATCCTCGACGGGCTAGAGCTGCATATAAGGCAGGACAAGCGTGCCCTTTTGACAGGACAAATCGATCACGATTTTCCCAGTTCGGACGTTCAGGATCAATATTCATAATGTGGAAATAAAGGGCTGCAATAATGTCCGCCGCAGAAAAACTTGGTGATGGATGCCCATCCCCGGAGCGATAAACCATTTCTACGATATCCCGACGTATCTGCCGAGCCTTTTCTTCGAGATACGCTGCATCAAGCATTATTCCCCTCCAGCATTGCTTTAATCATCTTCACCCCCATCCGAGGGCTAGATAATACAGTTTTTCCAGTTAGTTCTCGCAGTTGTGTTTCCATCCTTGCCATAGAACCTTGAGCCAGCAGAATTACGTCGCAGGTATCAGCAGCACTTTCTGCAGCTTCTACTATGAGGCGGTCATGAGTCTCTCCATCCCCAGCCGTTATGGCAGGGAATGCTCCTTCTGCCAATGCTGATACGGTACGTACCTGCTTTCCAGCCTCTTCTGCACATCTTTTTATAAGTCGAATAGTCGGATCCAAGGTAGTGGAAAGTGTTGCCAGTACAGCAATCGAATTACTTTTTCCCACAGCTTCACGTGCCATAGCTTCATCAATCCGAACAATGGGTATAGGTAAAAATTCGCGGGCTCCGTATACTGCATCGCCAATTGAGGAACAAGTGTTAAGGATTAGCTCAGCGCCTGATGAACAAGCTATTTCATAATAGCCGTATAGTCTCCGTTTTACCGCCTTCGTCATCCCTCCTGCAGCAATAATATCAGCAATCATGCTGTCATCCAGAATATTCATGATTTGATAGCTTTGAAGTTCTTCTTTCATAATGTCAGAAAGCGGTTTAACCAAAGCCGCTCCTGTGTAAATTGCTGCTATTTTACGTGATGATTTACTTGATGGGTTACTTGATGTCATATTTCCCTCGCTTGTCATGTATCTTATATCATGTGACATGTGACGTCTTATGTAACATGTCACATGTCTTGTATATACACTTTGAGGCATGATCAGCTATCTGTCAAGAAATATTTTTGATTTTTTACGTGGATTCGGTCTCGGAGAAAAAATCCACATCCACATTTTCAAGGTACATGTCAAACGTCCGCCATGATTTACAAGGAGAGAATAAATCGCTATAAACCGAGATAAAATTATGTTAAGGAGGTGAAGAATTCAGCGCGGTCCTGCCATGAGAGATCTTCTGGTTTGAACTTCCATGGTAACAAAGCTGACCAAGCTTGCTCATCGTAGGGGAGATCAACCAGAACAGAAGCTTTATCAAGAACCTGGTTCAGATAAGCGCCAGGATCAAGATGATTCAATCTAGCTGTCTGAAGCAGTGTATACATAGCACATGAACTGTGAGCACCATCAGGAGATCCGCTGAAGTTCCAACTGGCTCTTCCAAGAGCTACGGGTCTAACTGCTCTTTCCGCAGCTGAATTGTCTGGGCCGAGCTCAGGAGTTTCGAGATAGGTCTGAAGACCATCAAAGAGATTCAAAGCATACTTAATCGCTCCGGAAAACGGAGTATGCGGAATAACCTTTCTCTGCTTTTCCTCAAGATGGGTTTTAAAGATGGCAAACAGCTTTACTGCACGCTCTTTTCTCTTCTGGAGAAACTGCTCCTCAGTGATCTGCTCACGGCTGAGTTGTTCGCGAAGCTGAGATTCCAAAGCAAAGATTTTCCCTATGTCTTGAACCATCTGTTGTGCATCTTTACGAACACTCTTGAGGGAGGAAGATGTATTCTTTTTGCTTTTTTTTCTATTGGTTCCAAGAACAATGTCATAGAATTTACGGCGAACATGGGTGAGACAAAATGCACTGGTGAGTTTTCCATTACTTTTCCTGACTACTGATTGATAGGCCGCATACCCATCCGATTGTAAAACTCCTTGGAAACCGTCAATCAGCTCTTCAGCAGCAACTGCGGCTCGACTTGGATAGTACCGGTAACTTGCTGCAGCTTCTGGGCCATCGTAAACTCTCAGCCAGATGTAGGATTTCTTCGTATTCTCCCGGTCTTCCTCATCCATCACTTTCAAAACGGTTTCATCCATATGGATAACGTTCTGAGAAAGCAGGTGCGTTTCAATAAGCTCTATGAGAGGAGAAAGTAAATCAGTTACCTGAATCTGCCAACGAGACAGGTTTTGTCTGCTGACAGGGCAGCCAATGCTCTTGAAACGTATACTTTGTCGAGCATAGGGAAGATGATAGATAAATTTGTCAGAGAAAGCAGCAGCAAGCAGTCCATTACTGACCATGCCGCCGCGAATGATACGATCTTTGGGTCTGGATCCCTGCAATACCCCGGCATCCGGGTTCTTTGGATCGACATACTTGGAAAGGATATAGCGCTTGACCTTCAATACGCCAGGCTGGTAGTCAAGAACCTCAACAACATCTTCTCCGATCCGTCGCATCGAATGAGGATCTCCTGTACCAAGCTGACTGAATTCTACGGGATCTACAATAATTTCTTCACGAGGCAAGGTGTCAGAGAATTTCATTCTGCCGATCGACTTTTTCCGAGGCTGCTTGGGTTTCTTACCTGATTGATCAATAGACTGAGTCTGTTCAGCTTCATCGAACTGGGTGTCTTCAGGGATTGGATCTTCGCTTTCATCAGTATGAGCAGCCCGCTCACTGGATGTGGAAAATTGTTTACGGGCACGAGCTGCAGCCCGCTGGTCGATGATGTCGAGTCGAGCAGTAAGCTTGGAGACAAGCTCATTACTCTCATCTAGCGCTTCGCGCAACTGAGTATTTTCTGCTTTCAGAGAAGCTATTTCTTTCGCCATTTTCTGTAGTAATTCTTGCTCTTTCATAAGAAGAATTATAACATAAATGAGTTATTTAGTATATATATTATAACAAATTAATTGCTTTTTTATACTGACTGGCCGCAGGATTTCTCAGCAAGAAGAACAGGATGCGACCGCCAAAAATCAATACCCTGTAAAAGCATGGATAGCTCGTTTTCGCTAATCTGTAAAGCTTCCATCTCTGATCTTGGCCATGCAAATGTGCTTTCATTCAATCGTTTCTGAAGCAGCCAAAATCCATCACCTGACCATAACAGCATCTTGATCAGATGGCGATTCCTTCCGCAGAAAATAAACAGGTCCCCACCAAGCGGATCCAGATCCATCTCGCTCATGATAACTCGCATCAGTCCATTCATGCCGTTTCTTAAATCTGTATACCCTGGTTTTAAGTAGTAACTCCGTATCTTAAATTCCATGGACAGCCTCCAGTATTTTGATGAGCTTTTCAATTTGGGCAGGATTAGCTTCCTGGGGAACTTCCATCCGCCATGCTCCTCGATGTAATACTATCGAACGACTGCTTTGATCTGCCTGAGTCTTCTGAGAAATCTTTTGAGATTTCTTTCCTGGTTTTAACTGTATGAACGATGTTTTTTCTACTTTCTCGGAAAACATATCCGTTTTCTGATTACGCTTCCTTTTCCAGTCATGGATAGTCCAATAGTTGATATCCTTATCTTTGCAGTATTCTCGTAATGATTTTCCGCTTTCATCAAATTCTTTAAGATATGCTAATCGCTGTTCATGCGTATAGCTCTTTTGCTTGCTTCCGTTCATACTTGGCCTCCTTGCTTGCCCCAGTATGGAACAATCCTATGGATTTAGTCATCCATGGCGGCCGTTTGACATGTACCCTGAAAAATTCGTTCAACCCAGCCTCACCCGGCATGGATTTTTTCTCCGATCTGTGGCTGTG
>JAIPFS010000063.1 GCA_021736545.1 Spirochaetia bacterium
CAGCGGAAGAGTGTTGCTGAATTTCCCCCATGCTTCTGCACTACTTTTGCTATCGACCGCTCCCATCCCATATCACGGTAGCGGCAGAACCACATGTACGCTTTCCCTGTCTCGTTTGTTTTCTTTTCCCATTCCATACCTTCATCCTACTATAAAAAGAATTCTTTGTGTTGAAATCCCGAATATCAGTTCTACTAGCTTCCTGCTTCTGCAGAAGATATTTCTCACCCTGCCAATTAATCGGAATCCCTTTTTCTATACACTCATCCAGCTTCCGCTCACCAATATTCAGTTTCCTGCAGGCCTCCTCTTTTGAAAAAAAGACTTCCTGCATACTCATACTGTTGGCTGTGATCTCAAATCTTCTCGTATCCCGATTATGTTCTTCCAGTTCTCTTTCAATTTCTTTTCGTTTCTCTCTCAAATCCTCTTTCACAGATTCATCAGAACCTGCCGAAAATCCTCCTAGAAGCTTATATCCATAATTGAAAGTATCTTCATGTCCCATCAAGTCATAAGACTTCAATGTAAAACTTACCAACATCATTACCTCCTACTTTTTTCTATCAATATCAAAAAAACCGTATGTTTCTCTTTTGAACATCAGTTTTGTGTATCCAGTTGGACCATCACGATTTTTTTCAATCATCAGGAACGTACCGTCATCTTCATTTTCCAGTTTTCCGTGGTAGAGCATCATAACGCAGTCAGCATCCCGCTCTATCTGCCCGCTGTCTCCCAGCTCGTGCAGTTTCGGTGGTCTTGCCGGCCCTTCCGGCGGTCTTCGCAGCTGCGCGGCGCAGATAATCGGAATATCAAGTTTCCGAGCTAAGCCTTTAAGCGCAGAAGAGACACTCGCTACCTGCTCATTCCGTTTTTCGCGTCCGTTAAAAGTTATTTGTTGTAAATAATCAATGTAGAGTGCCTGCACGTCATATCGCTGCTTCATTTCTCGTGCTTTCAGCAGGAGTGAATCAAGCGACATATTCGCTTCGTCATGGTAGATAAATTCCTTTCCATGTATCCGCGCGCACGATTCTATCACTTCGTCAAACTCCACCTGCGTTAACAGTCCACTGGTTAAGCGATCACTGCTTATTTTACTGTCGAGTGATATCTGCCGCATGGTCAGCTCTTTGTGTGATGATTCAGCAGTAATAAATCCGACCGGGCAGTTCGCATTGTGAAGCAGGTTTATTAAGAATGCTGTTTTCCCTTCTGACGGCCTTGCACCTACGATATACAGCCGCCGCTTAAGAAAACCGTTCAGTTTCTTATCGAGAGATCGTATTCCAGAAGATATACCCATTATTTCGCTTTTCCGATTATGTGATTCCTCGATAAACTCAAGCGTCTGGTCCAGAGATTCCTGTGCGGTGATTAAGCGGTATTCATCATCCTCTGAGAAATTAACAACCTGCATAATCTCATTAACAAGCGTTTTGGCGGGTGTAAACGTATCCTGCAGAATCTTCTCGCACACTTTCCTGATTTCTTTTCGTTTGTACTGCTCGATGATCTGATCTTGGTAATATTGCCAATTTGCCGCACTCACGACACTGTCTTCTAACTGCATCAGCTCTGACAGTGTGAATGTCTTATTATGAGCATAAATAGCCGCAATATCAGGTTGTAAGTTTTCTCTTACCAGATAACGAATTGTAGAAAACAGCAGTTTATACTCCTGAGACTGGAAATGCTTTTCCTTCAGTTTTGTTTGAAAAGCTATGTTAGGATCCTTAATCATTTGTCCAATAAAATATTTTTCCATTAAAATCTCTCCAATTGCGTAGATGCGATTTCCGTTCTCTTGTTATGTATTTCGACAAATAATTGCGGAAATTTTTCACGTAATTTTTTACCGCTCATAATATTCGGCAGCCAAAAATTCCCTTCTGTTTTCACCCAGCGTATTACAGCTTCGATGTCAGTAAAGCTGCGTCCATCTATCCGTATCAGCTTTTCTATATCTCTCGCCCATCGTTGAGTTACTGCCTTATCTTTTCCTCGGTGGAGTTTTGGGTCGAATTCTCTGCATTTATGAAGGAGGAGCGAGGCAAGCTGCAAAGCTTGACTCATTGTCTCTGTTATTTCTTTTGGTTCTCTCTCTTTCTCTAACTCTTTCTCTAACTCTAACTCTGGTGTACTTTTGTTGTACATTTGTACACCCTTTTTCTCTTTGTACGCTATTTTCTTTTGATCTAACTCTTTACGGTATTCTCGTATCCTATCTGCCTCTGTAGAAGACTTGCCAATAAAATTCTGTATTTCAGTCATCCATATCTCACCACTTTCTAAGACAGTAATCAAATCAAGTTTGATTCCTGCCTCAATAGCTTGCTTTACGTGGTCAACATCATGGTTTATTACGTTGGCAAGAACATCATACTTGTACGGATCATAAGGGATGGTATTTGTCATCATGAGTTTTCCGTTAAATTTTGATGCTTTTAGATACAGCTTTATTAGTATCAAACTGTATGTATGTCCATTCTTCATAGACTCCAACACTTTAATGTTGTCCTGCTCAAAATAATTATCTTTCAGTTTTATATAGTAGTATTTTCTCTCTTCACTCATATTAGTTCCTTAGGTTAAACAACACTTTTTTTCTGATACTCTCTTACATACGATTTACATATCTTAATAATGTTGTGGCATGCTTCAAGCCGTTCACCATCAGACTGCAAGCCGTCTAGATAATCTCGCAGCAGCTGATTGAACCTGTGATCTGCATTATCACCGGTAAGGCGTGCCTTCTCAGCGAATCTTTTACGCTCTTCGACTTGAGTGCCTAGGTTGTTGGATAGTTCGTTTAAGAGTTCATCTATGTTGTAAGCGGAAGATTTCCGGTTTTCTTTTTCTTTCCGCATTCTTTCCTGCATCTCTCGGATTCTTTTATCGCGTTTTTGTTCTTCATCAATTCGGTTCTTATATCTACGTTCGGCTTCATCATTCCAGTCAGACGGCGTGAAACCTGACTTCATGCGCTCGCTAACCATGCTGCTGATAGCTTTCTCATGCTCCATCTCCCTGCGCTGTTTCTCTTGTTCCTTGCGCTTGTATTCATCATCGGTGAGTAAGCGCTGTTCCTGTGGATCATAATGTTCAAGCCATCTTCTTACGGTTCTGTCTGCCAAACCTACATCTTGAAGATACGATTCCCATGTTAACCTTTGGCCATTTGGCCGGAGGTCAGATCTGTAACCACTATTACTTAACTGCTCTCTTGCCTCATACAATTCTTTTGCTATTTCGCCAGTAAGAGTCGATTTCTTGAGTGTGACGGCTTCCCATTCCTTAACCTTCGCTGATACTCGTCTAACCGATTCGTCATAATTCCAATTTACTCTCGACGTATGCATCTACAACCTTCCTTATATAATCTAGACCCTTCTGTGATATCACTGTTTTCTTGTTGATTTTTACTTCACCGTAGGGAAGATCCACGCGCTGCTCAATAATTTTGAAATATCCCCTATCTACATATTCTTGATAGGGTTCGTTGTTGAATCTAAGGATATTACTATCTCTCAATAGTGCAAAAATTTTATTCCGGCCTAGCTTCTGATAGTTCAGCGTTTTTGCTGCCGCTGACATTTCTATCCAATCGTCAGAATTCGATACCAGGTCCCACGTAACAAGCTCTGTTCTCAATTCCTCGTTCTCTGATTTAAGCAGTTCAATAATGTTTTGATTCTGTTCCAGCAGTTCTGTGATCTTCTGAGAAAGCTGTTTGTTTATCTCCATATTTCAACTCCATTAATCAATGAACACTTTAAATCCAAGTACCCAAATCAACCTTGTTTTCAGGTGATCGCTAAAATTCTGGTTGAGCTGTTTTTAGCTCCTTCTGCAGCAGGCTGACATCTTTAAAAAATATTCAGTGCAGTCATCTGCTGGATATTTCAATTTGACCTTTGCTTAACTGCATGAAATGGCATTTTAAAGTGCAGTTTTTGGCCTTTGTTCAGGGCAACACCGTGAATGATAATTAAGTGTCATAGTGGTAACCGGAATTACTAAGTGTTCGATAGTAAAGATGTCTCCCTGAGGGGTGCTATTATAATTTTTCACGATTACCTCTTTGTAAACCTGATTGTTCAAGAACTGGTACTTTTCGCATCTCAAGCCATGAATCAATTTCCTGCAAGTCAAACAGCAAGCAACCATTCACCTTAATGAAAGGTATTTTTTTGTTTAAAACATAAGCCCGTATAGTTCGTGTCTTAAGGCCAGTATAAGATTCAAGATCATTAATTCGCACAAATCTTTTATTCCCCATTTTGCTCTCCTTTTACTGCATCTAATGAATTAGCTTGCATTCTATGAGTACATAATACTTAATATAACCAGAAATAGTCAATCTTTAACTCTTTACAATTAAAGGAATTATATTGCTTGGGGTTGCTAAAAAGTTGCTAAAAAGTGACTTTTTTTTCAGCCATAAAAACCTCAGTTAAAAACCTGTGAGTTGAGTCACTTTGCTGTCAAATGTGTTACTCTAAAGAATGAAGTTAAAAAATGGCGCATGTGGTATATTACACGAAGGATTATGTCGTAATAGCGACCAAATACTAAAGGAAACTATAACGAGGAGGTGTTGGTAAATGTTTGGAGAAAGTAGCAAATCAGATAACAATATATCATTCTAAAATAGAAAGCATGGAGAATAATATGGATGTTGATCATATACACATTTTTCTATCAATTCCGCAAAGATACGTATAAGCAAAGTGCTAGGGCTAATAAAACCCAACACGGCGAAGAAGATGAGAGATAAAGTGATCCGATTCCTTTTTGTCAACACATATTGAAGATAAACGCAATTCTGGAGACAGTGGAGGCTCTAAAATTTATAAAAATTTTACCTTTGAATAGAAAATCAAGTTTATTGACTGGTATGAGGAAAAAAAACAAGAAGTGCGAAGGGATCTGAATTAAAGCTGGGCTGTGACTGAGCTCTGATGAAGGAAGTGACGCACTTAATAAAAATTTGCTAGTACTCACCTTATGGAGTAATTGCTTATTTCACTATCCATGGATGGGCCAAGCACGACCCGTATCACGAACTTCTGCTTAGGTGGGGACTCCTGGATTACTGCTGTATTCTCTATACATATCGAAAACTACAAGAGCGCCAGCGAGTCTAGGTTCTAACACTTAGTTTTTTTTACAGGCTTAGCAGTTACCCTTTTATATTTTTAATAGAACCATAACTATACTGCTTAAGTTTACCTGTTGAGTCTCTGCGGGAAATAGTTTTTCTTATTTCAGAGTTTGTAGGAAAAGGGACATCAGCATCCTTACACCATTTTTTCAATTCACTTTTTAGTTTTTGGATACTCTTGCACCGATTATAATGTTTATCCCCACTCCGTTTTATTAAACCGTTTTGTTCAGCTACTGTAACCCAGGAAGTATCAGTTGTATTTTCTTTTTCAATATTGCTTAAAAATAATGCTTCCAATTTATCAAAGTATGCCTTTGCTGTTTGGTTATTATATTTAGCTGAAATAATGCCTAGAAGTATGTCTATTATGGGATTGATGATATGAGTAAAGAAACTATCCCAGCCATGTATTGTTTTAATATGGCTTATTATCTTGGATAAAGTCCTTTTGGGGCACTTAAAGAATGGAGCAATTGCGTCAATTGCTAAATCTGATAGTATTTTTAACTCAGCGTTAATAGGAGCATATTGATATTGTGTAAGATTAACACATGATTTTCTTTTTCCTTCTATGGTAATGAGATCCATTACAAATTCATTTTCTGGTTTAACGCTAACTCCTGGTCGATAATATGGTTCTTCAAACAGGCCACCAAGATAAATTGTCTCTGGGAGATGAATTCTATTGTACAGATTTTTGATTTGTTCTTCAGATAATCCTGTAGTATCAACAGTAATCTGGGACTTATTTAATATCTGATTTCTTGCTTTCTGTCTTATATAGTTTATAACTGATTCAGCCTCGGAAACAACATACTCACCCATAGAATTCTTTATCTGAATGAAATAAATATCTTGGAGCTTATAGAATTGCCTAATCATTTCAACTATTTTTTGGGGTGGTAATTCACTTAGTCTATCACGAATAGATTCTTCGATTGAACTCATAAATTTCTTCCTCTTATAATTTAATAATTTTCATTCAGAGTACATTATTGTGCTTTATTTGATGAATGAAAATCAATGATTTTCTCGGATATCTTCCCAGCTTCCAGAAGTTGTTCGCGTGTGTCATGAGTATATGCATCAGACATGGCTGATGACTGATGCCCCACGATTCCTCTTAAGACATTTTCTGCTACTTTGCCGCGCATAAATGTCACATAGTAGTGTCTAAGTGAGTGAAAGTTTATGTTCCTTTTCTTCCGGTCTTCATTACTTATACCGATGGTTCTCATAGCTTGGTAGAATTGATCCCGAATATAACTTGATGCAATGGGATTCGTTTTCGAAGTAGAACTCCAGAATATCAAACTATTACCATAGGGGTTTAACTCTTCCAATGCCAACAAACCCTCACATATCCAAAGGGGTGCAGGTACCTGTCGTTCTCGTTTTCCCTTAGTAGTCTTCAGCCCTGAATATACTGCTACTGCCTGACTCACTGTAATGAGACCTTGCTCTTCATTGATCAACGAGACAGCATTTTTCTGCAATCCCCTGATTTCACCTTGGCGCATTCCAGTAAAAGCTGATAATGCAGTTGCTAAATATACTCGGTTGTCAAAGGTATCATTGATTGCATTGTCCCTCATCCAAAATATAAGGTCCCTCAATTCCGTATCAGTCAATATTCCCCGTTCCTTAGGGCGATTTGTAAGAGATTCCACCCCATCCATGGGGTTTATTGATATGATATGCAGTCGCTTTGCTTCTTTTAGGGGAACTGACATTGCCTGAAGTACCCTACTGATGGTCGCATTAGTGAGTAACCCATCATCAATTAAGGCATTTACAACATTTTCAATATGAGATGTCTTGATTTCAGAGAGTTTAAGGTGATTCGGCAATTGGGGTACTGCATTCTTTTTGAAGGTACCGCCCATACTTTTCGCATAATCCTTCCCAATAGAGTTGGGATTCTTTTTGTTGCGCCTACGGATATAGTCTGAAGTATCGAAGTCCCAAAATTTAATAACGTAATCAACAAAGAGCGGGTCGTTATTATCTAAGGTTATCAATCCGGCATCTAAGGCACGTTGGACAATGATTGATGCTTCATGTCTGCGGGTTATGGGGGTATGGTCCCTGATACCAAGCTTCCTCCGTAGCATCTCGACACTCTTGGTAATAGTCTTCCCGTCATCTCGGATGTCAGGAAAAAATGCATACCAAAAGCTTCTGTTGGATTTTTTCTTCTTGCACAGGTAGAAGTATGAGGTGTTTTTCATCGGCTTTGTTTCTCCTTTTTGTAAAGAAGTCACTTGCCTTTTCACTTGACCCGATCGATCATGGAGGTTATCGGACAAAAAATAAGGCAACTAACTTGTTCATTACAAATAAGTTACCTGATGGGCAGTAGCAGATTTGAACTGCTGACTTCTACCGTGTGAAGGTAGCACTCTCCCGCTGAGTTAACCGCCCGGATACAGACTGCACTGCACCTGATAAAACTGTCAGATATAAGAGCATCTGTTAATTATGATTATAT
>JAIPFS010000064.1 GCA_021736545.1 Spirochaetia bacterium
TTATGCGGAGCTTCTTGGAAAACTTCCATTTTTTGAGGATTTTTAAAATTTCTTGTTGACACAAAAGAAATATATGTGTAAGTTAGTAAACGTTAACTTGTTCTTGGAAATACCAGCAGAGATCTATGAAAAAGGGAGTACAGTAAATATGCTGACTCAAAGGCAGAGGGATTTTATCGAAGCGGCAATGCAGATTGCAGCTGAAAAAGGATTAAGCAAACTCACTATCCGAAATTTAGCCCGAGAGGTAGGAGTCTCAGAAGCAGCGGTGTACCGGCATTTTCCCAGTAAACTTGCCCTTCTGACTGCGATACTCGAGGATCTGCAGACAGTAATACTGCCCCATTTCCGAAAATTGGATAAGGGAAACGAAGGTGAAGATTTAGAGATTCTTATTGACGGCTTTATTCGCGGATTATTTCATGAACTGGAAAAACGTCCAGCCTATGCCGCTTTTGTATTCTCTGAGGAGGCTTTTCATACAGATCCGCAGCTCAGACCGCTCCTAAGTAAGATGATGCAGGAGACGCTGCTGGTGCTTACTGATTCTTTCCAGGACCTGCAGAAGCGAGATCTGTGCAGGGATGATGTGAAACCGAAGAACCTGGCCATGATGCTTATGGGAAGCATACGTTTAACGATAACAAAATGGCATTTAGCAAACGGCAGCTTTGCTCTATCAGAAACAGCGGATGAACTGATTGGAGCAATTAAGCGTCTATATAGCAGTGCTTGAGGTGGAAGGGAATAATTTTTTATCTAAAAAGTAAGTAAACGTTAACTATTTACACAAAAAATTCATTATACAAGATTAACAAGGAATTAAAAGGAGAAACCATGAAATTTATCATCCATTGGCTGGCAAAAAAACCTGCAGTCCCTGTACTCGGCATAATTGCGCTGACAGCAGTTTTTATTTTTGCACTAGCCGGTAATGCCTCCCTGGAAACAGACCTGGATACATATATGCCCTCCGATCACCCGGCTTTCGTATTCAGTGATGAGGCAGAGGCGCAATTTGGTATAGAAGACTCTGTTCTTATAGTAGTCGAAGCCCCTGAGACAATATATAAGCCCGGAAGTCTGGAAAAAATTCGCGCCATTACAGAAACTCTTCCGGAGCGCTTCTCAGCCTTCGAAGAAGGAAGCATAACGTCGCTCTATACAGCAGATAATATTACTTCCAGCGGTTGGGGACTTGAAGTGGAACCCTTTTACACCGATATTCCCGAAACTAGCGAAGAACTCAGGGCATTACAGGAAGCCGTTGAGGGAAATGAGATGATCTATGGACGAAATATCAGTAAAGATGGAACATCCGCCCTCATTATTGCAGAAATTGCAGATAAAGAATTCAGTGACCAGCTCTACGCTGATCTGCAGAAGTATGCCGAAGAATTGGAAGGCCCCGAACGAATTCGCATAGCCGGACGACCGATTGTAGAAGGAGCACTGGCAGAGTTAGGTCCAGAAGACATGACCAGAATGGCACCCATAGTCATGCTGCTGATGATCGTAATACTGCTCATCCTGCTGAAGAATATTCGGGATACCTTGATAAATATGATCATTGTCCTTTTCGGTACAATAACAGCATTCGGCACAAAAGCGCTGTTTGATATCCCGATCTACGCTGTTGATACCATGATACCGGTAATGCTGATAGCCATTGGAGTTGCCTATGGTATTCATATGCATAATACAATCCACCATTTAATCATAGCAGAGCCTGAACTCAGCCGTTCAGAGCTCGTGCAGAAGACCCTGAAAAGTATGATTCGCCCCGTATCCATGGCAGCGATAACCACTGCCGTCGGATTCATGGCGCTCATGACCAGTCAAGTTCTGCCTGTCAGATTTTTCGGACTCTTTGCCTCCATTGGGGTGCTGACTGAAATGCTTTTAGCCCTAGTTCTTTTTCCTGCATCAATATATGTGCTGGGACCGCCCAAAAACGCAAAACCCAAAAACGCAAAACCCAAAAACGCAAAATCAAAAGAAGCAAAATATCCGCACCCCCAACCGGAAAACACAAAGGCCCTTGAACCTGCAAGGAGAATGGGGATGAAACATGCCTTGATCACTCACCCCGGACGGATACTGCTCATTGCTCTAGCGGTAGTTGCCCTGGCCGGAGCCGGAGCGGGCAGGGTCTGGATAGATACCAGTTTTCTCGCAAACTTTCAGGATGACAGCGAAATTGTAAAAACAGATGAGTTTGTGAATTCCCGTTTCGGCGGAACATCTACCCTTAATGTGATTCTCACTGCGGATGAAGATGATACCTTCAAAAATCCGGAAGTACTGAGGCTCATGGATGAAATGCAGCAGGAAGCGGAAAAAATGGCGGAAGTAGGGGAAAGTTTTTCCCTCACCGACTTCATGAAACGTATGAATATGGTGATGTTTGAAAATGATCCTGACTATAACAGCATTCCGGAAACTAGAGAGATGACAGCCCAGTACCTGCTTCTTTATGAAATGTCGGGGGATCCGGAAACCATGGAGCAGGTGGTGGATTATGACTATCGCAGCGCAAACATTACTTTTCAACTGAAAAGCGACAGTTCAGCAGTAATGCAAAAGGTAATTGAGCATGCTGATGCTTACGCCGACGAATTTGAAGATCTAGGAATACGTGTTCAATATGCTGGAAGCGGCTTCAAGGCCATGGTATTTGCTGATCTGCTCATGGAAGGACAGATTTTCAGCCTCGGCCTGTCATTCATAATTGTCGCTGTACTGCTGGCGCTGCTCTTTAAAAACTGGATTATCGGCATAGCCGGCACCATTCCCATCGCCGTCACAGCGGTAATAAACTTCGGCAGTATGGGCATACTCGGAATACCCCTGAGCTCTGCAACAGCGCTCATATCAAGCATCGCCATCGGTATCGGAGTGGATTATGCCATCCACCTGATTGAACATTATCGCGTTCAGCGGCTGGAAGGCAGCAGTATACACACTGCAGCCCTTGAAACGCTCTCACATACCGGCAGGGCTATCATTTACAACGCCGTGGCCGTAATGGGCGGTTTCGGAGTGCTGCTATTCAGCGTGTTCCCGCCGAACAGGCAGGTAGGCGGATTGATTGCCCTCAATATGGCCTCGAGCGCCATCGGGACCCTGACCGTACTTTTAGTAGTGATTATCTATTTGGATAAGAAAGGATTATTTCTAAAAAACCTTAAGGAGGCAAAATAATGAGAAATAAAGCAGTAAGGATAACGGCTGCAGTTTTAGTACTGCTGAGCTTCGGGCTATTCGGTATTTCCGCCAATATGAGCGGTTTGGAAATTATGGAGCAAGTCTATAATCGTCCATCCGGAGACGATATGACAGCAACCCTCAACATGACGCTTACAAATTCACGCGGATCCACCAGGGATAGGAGCATCGCCCAGTACCGGAGCGATGAAGAGGATATGGAAAAGAAGCTCATGTTCTTCACGGCACCTGCAGATGTTAGGGATACCAGTTTCATGAGCTGGTCCTATGCTGACGGCAGGGATGACGATCAGTGGATCTATCTTCCCGCACTGCGTCGTGTGAAGCGAATATCATCTGGAAACCAGAATGATTCGTTCATGGGCTCCGATTTCACCTATGACGATCTTGGTGAACGGCACCCTTCTGAAGATACGCATACGCTGCTCCGGGAGGAGGAGCTGATGGGAAAAACTTGTTATGTTGTTGAAAGCATCCCCAGAACCGGCGGCGAAGAGATCAGCAGAACCCTGAATTGGGTGGTAAAGGATGAATGGATCGGCTTGAAAAAGAAGTTTTATGATGATGACGGAGAACTGTATAAAGAGCTGAGCATTGAAGCATTTGAGAAGATCAGCGGTTTCTGGCTTATAACTGATATGACCATGCGAAGCGTGCAGGACGGCACTTCCACAAGGATAAGCATGGAGGATGTCTCCTTTAACGACAATTTATCTAGCAGTCTTTTTACGGAACGGCGCATGAAAATGGGACCTCCCCGCTGATCGATAAGGCACATTTTTTCGCTGAAGATTTGTTAAGAAGTTGATAAAAATTGATAGGAATTTGATAAGAACTTGATAAGGAGAGAAAATTTATGAAAATGATGACTGGAGATGCAAAGGCGGAGATGGGAATTCTTTCCGGTCGGCAAATACCCGGCAGGCTAGTGCTTATGCTGCTGTCTGCGGCAGCATTTATGCTGTTCTTTCTGATGCCTGCTGATGCTGAAGATATCGAACTGCGTGGAATGCTTCGGAGTTATACAGGAGTGCGGCTGCATGAAGACGGCGCTGATATTCCGGTGAATGAGCAGACTGTGGATCTTTCTCTGGAAGGCTGGGGAGATATGACGCAGATTACCATCAATCCATACGGATATGTCGGCGCTGATCCCTCAGATGGGATCGATCTGGGAATCCGTGAGGCGTATATCGATTTTTTCTTCCCCTCCATGGACCTCAGAGTCGGAAAACAGGCTGTTGTCTGGGGAGAAGCTGAAGGAGCTTTTATAACCGATATTGTGAGCCCCCAGGATATGCGTTCCTTCATACTAGCAGATTTTCGGGAAATACGAATGGGTATTCCTGCTGTACGAGCTGATTATTATGAAGGGCCATTTACCTTTGAGGCTGTGTGGGTGCCGACATTTACCCCCACGCAGCCCCCTGCCGCAGATTCCATATGGGCTGTGCAGCCGGATCTTTCACAAGCCCCCTTGCCGGTTTCAGATGATCTTGATTTCGTAGAAGAAGGGGTAGATAAGGATCTGGAAAACAGCGAAATATTCGGCAAAATAAGTTATTTTGGTTCGGAAATAAATGCAGAAGTAATGGCTGGATGGGCTTGGGATGATCAGCCCCTTATAACTGGGATAGATTTAAATTCTTCTTCGGAAATTGATACAATTTACCAGGGGTATGAACGCTTCGGCGTCTTCGGAGGAAGCTTGAGCACTACCTTCGGATCAACAGTTTTTCGCTCAGAGGCTGCGGCCTACCTGAATAAGTCATTTACTGTCAAGGAAGCAGCGGGCCTGGGTGTAGATCAGTATAATCAGCTTCATGCCCTTGCCGGATTAGATTGGAGTATAGGCGGGATCACCCTGTCATCTCAGTATATATTTCAGTATATCCATGACTATGATACAGAAATTATGATGGCCGAAGAATTTGACAATACACTCACTTTCATGGTTCAGGATTCATATTTGTCAGATACCCTTACGGCTAAATTCTTCAGCTATCTGGGAATGGGCGCATTTGATACCGTCGACGCGCTGCTGAGGCCTTCCCTGACTTGGAAATTTGAAGACGGTGTACATATTGAGACAGGAGCTGAAATCTTCCTTGGAGATGATGACGGCAATTTCGGCCAGTACAAAGATAATTCCCTCGTGTATGCAGCGGTGAGCTGGTATTTCTAGGGAATCCAAATAAACAAAACAGGGCGGTACTGACGGAGTGCTTGCTGCATCAGTTTCTCCCTCCAAAAGTGATGCTGGTGCCGAGCAATCTAGGGGTTTCCCTTTCTGCCCGACGAATTCGTCGGGCAGTTTTTCCAATTACCGGTACAGCTGTCGGTATAACTGGTTGTAAACCTGTCTTTACAGCTGTTTGTACAATTGAGATCTTTACAGACTTGTTCATCTGTTTTTAGCTGTTTTATCTGTATGATTTGTGAAAAATGAAAAACTTGTGTAACTGATGTTACAGATCTGCTAAGAAACATTCTGTATAATTAAAAAACATTGGGTGGGTAGTGTATGGATGCAGTCGCATGGCAATCCAGTCATATGGTAATCCAGTCATATAACAATGCAGTCATATAACGATGCAGTCAAATGGCAATCCAGGAATTGCATTTATGCATGAACTGACCCGAAAAAAGAGATTAAAAAGCAGAAAACAATCATGTATTAGGAGATGTTAAATGAAAATTACAAAACCCGCCGATGGAAAAACGGCCTACAACAAAAATTCAGTTATAGGAAGAAAAATACTCTCCATAGATGAAGTGGAAGTGGTGCATATGGAAGTAGGGCCGGGGAAAACACTGCCGCTGCACAAAACCCCCGTTGAGGTTTTCTTCTATATCCTGGAAGGAAAAGGGGAGATTGAAATTGGGGATGAACGTGCCGTGGTTGAGCCGGATACCCTGGTGGAGAGCCCCAAATATATTCCCCATGCCCTGCATAATCCTGGAACTGAGACATTTCGCCTCTTGGTGGTGAAAACACCGAGGCCCGCATGAGCCCTACAGCGGTAAGCATAAATGCTCTTGCGGCGGCAGCTCTCATTGCAGCCATGGTAAAAAGCCGGAAAAAGACAGTTATGGCGTTGAAATCAGCATGGAAGATGTTTCTATCCATGCTGCCCATGCTGATCATCATCATTCTGCTCATCGGCCTTCTCTTCGGATTTGTCCCGGAGGAAGATCTGAAAAGTTTTCTCGGCGACCAGTCCGGTCCCGTGGGAGTGCTTGTAACCGCTGTAGTGGGTGCTTTACTCCATATTCCAGCATTATTAGCTTTTCCCTTGGCAGCATCCCTCATCGAAAAAGGCGCATCGGTTACTGTCGCAGCTGCATTCCTTACAACCCTCACTATGATCGGAATGGTAACACTTCCGCTTGAAATAAAGGAGTTAGGGAAAAAATTTGCCTTGATGCGTAACGGGCTGAGTTTCATTGCAGCCCTCATCATTTCTTACTTGCTGGGGGTTTTTGTATGAACGACAGAAAGACCATGAATATGGACAAAGATATGGAACCGGATATGGATACAAATGCAGATATGGATACAAATGCAGACAAAGAGAAGAAGCAGCCTGCAGACATGAATACCTCGAAAAAAAATGCGTCTTCCCAGACAAAGCCCAAGGGCAAAGGTAAAAAATCGATTATTAAGCAGCGGCTGCCGGCAGCGGTATTAGCGGCCTTATCAGCTGTTCTTCTTTCACTGTTTCCAGACACCCAGAATGCCTTTACGAGTACAGTTACTTCATACAGTTCGGAAATGATAAGCATCTTCCCCGCAGTACTTATAATCATGGGACTTATGATGGTCTTTGTTTCAAATGAATTTATTTCCCGGCATCTTGGGAGTGAATCGGGCTTAAAGGGGATGGCAGTCTCCTTCCTTCTGGGTACTCTTCCATCCGGTCCCCTGTATATGGCATTTCCCATGGCAGCCGCGCTGCGCGCAAAGGGAGCAAGAACAGCAAACATGGTGATTTTTCTCTCAGCCTGGGCATGCATTAAAATTCCTCAGGAGATGGTGGAACTCCGATTTCTGGGACTGAAGTTTATGTCCCTGCGTCTGGTCTTTACAATTATTTTTGTACTAATCATGGGACTCATAATCGAAAAATTTGATACTCCGCAAAAAGGCAATCTGGAGGATGCTTGAACATATGGAAGGCAGCGAAAAAACAAATTTACAGATACAGAATAGGGCATTGAGAATACTGTTTATCTTTCTTGGTCATCTTTCA
>JAIPFS010000065.1 GCA_021736545.1 Spirochaetia bacterium
ACGCGTTCCCAGATCCCGTCAGCATTCAGTGCTGACGGCAGAAAAGGCTGCCTGGTCCAGAATCCTTCCCGGGAGATCTTTAATTCCCAAAACTTTACAATTATGGCTTTAATTACCCTTTCAAAATCATCCGGCGAGTATACCTGAGCCTTCTTGATGAGCTGATTAATTGCCAGACCTTCTTTGTTGCTGGTGATACCTTTATTCCCATTTTGGGATAAAAAAACCTGTTTAATTTTCTGATAGATTATCGGGTTTTCTATCTGTGCAGCTTTCCAGACATTCCCATGCTTCACCATATTGGATAAATACCGATACTGCATCGATAATATAAACCCGGGATGATACACCTTATGCCGAATATATAGTAATTCCCCGGCATCAAGACATTCTGCAAGCTCTCTCATTGTGGTAATCAGATCTCCCTTTAGATATTTACTCATACATCCTCCTTCACTATCGCCTGAACATATGTCAATGGATGATCAGGTCCATCAGAGGCTACTGAAACTCCTCCTAGAGGCTTATATCCAGCTGTCATATAGGAATTTACCTGTTCGATTAACTTAGTTAAGCTTGTCTCTTCCATTACCATATACAGTTCCTCTCCCATAACCTCCTCCTAATAGTTTCTATCAATATCAAAAAATCCGTAGATTCCTCTTTTGAACATCAGTTTTGTGTATCCAGTTGGACCATCACGATTTTTTTCAATCATCATAAATGTGCCATCACCTTCCCCTAGCAACTCTCCGTGGTAGAGCATCATAACGCAGTCAGCATCACGTTCGATCTGCCCGCTGTCTCCCAGCTCGTGCAGTTTCGGCGGCTTTGCCGGCCCTTCCGGCGGTCTTCGCAGCTGCGCGGCGCAGATAATCGGAATATCAAGATTTCGTGCTAAGCCTTTAAGCGCAGATGAGACACTTGCTACCTGCTCATTCCGTTTTTCGCGTCCGTTAAAAGTTATTTGTTGTAAATAATCAATGTAGAGTGCCTGCACGTCATATCGCTGCTTCATTTCTCGAGCTTTCAGCAGAAGTGATTCAAGCGACATATTCGCTTCGTCATGGTAGATAAAGTCCTTCCCATGTATCCGCGTGCACGATTCTATCACTTTGTCAAACTGCACCTGCGTTAACAGTCCACTGGTTAAGCGATCACTGCTTATTTTACTGTCGAGTGATATCTGCCGCATGGTCAGCTCTTTGTGCGATGATTCGGCAGTAATGAATCCGACCGGGCAGTTCGCATTGTGGAGCAGGTTTATTAAAAATGCTGTTTTTCCCTCTGACGGCCTTCCCCCGACAATATACAGCCGCCGTTTAAGAAAGCCGTTCAGTTTATAATCTAGGGATCGTATCCCGGATGATATACCCATTATTTCGCTTTTTCGATTATGTGATTCCTCAATAAACTCAAGCGTCTGGTCCAATGATTCCTGTGCGGTTATTAAGCGGTATTCATCATCCTCTGAGAAATTGACAACCTGCATAATCTCATTAACAAGCGTTTTGGCTGGTGTAAACGTATCCTGCAGAATCTTCTCGCACACTTTCCTGATTTCTTTTCGTTTGTGCTGCTCGATGATCTGATCTTGGTAATATTGCCAATTTACTGCACTTGCCACAGCATCTTCTATCTGCATCAGCTCTGACAGTGTAACTGTCTTATTATGAGCATAAATAGTCGCAATATCGGGTTGTAAGTTTTCTCTTACCAGGTAACGAATTGTGGAAAACAGCAGTTTACACGTCTGAGATTGGAAGTGCTTTTCCTTCAGTTTTGTTTGAAAAGCTATATGAGGATCCTTAATCATTTGTCCAATAAAATATTTTTCCATTAAAATCTCTCCAATTGCGTAGATGCGATTTCCGTTTTCTTGTTATTCATTCTGGCAAATAATTGCGGAAACTTTTCACGTAATTTTCTGCCGCTCATAATGTTCGGCAGCCAAAAATTCCCTTCTGTTTTCACCCAGCGTATTACAGCTTCGATGTCAGTAAAGCTGCGTCCATCTATCCGTATCAGCTTTTCTATATCGTTTGCCCATCGCTGAATTACATGCTTATCTTTTCCACGGTAGAGTTTTGGGTCGAATTCTCTGCTTTTATGAAGGAGCAGCGAGGCAAGCTGCAAAGCTTGACTCATTGTTTTCGAAGGTTCAGTTGTTTTTGATGGTTTTTCCTCTGACTCGAGTTTTAGTGCGGGTGCGTCTTTTGGTGTGGGGTGTTTCTCACTTGCGTGATTAAGAGTTATCTTTGGAGTAGGAATAGGAGTAGGAATAGGAGTAGGGGCATTGCTTGGGCTATGCTCGTTGCATAATTTATATATGCTTGTAGCATTACTCATAGCATTGCTTGTAGCATTGCTTGTAGCATTTTTATCTTCATAATGTTCATTCCAACGTGCTGCTGCAGCTTTTTTTGCCTTCTTAATTCTTTTATCAGAATGATACACATATGGCTGGTTATCCTCCCAGTCATGGATACAGTATTCTCCATCAGTAAATTCAAGAAACCTTACTTTTTCATCCATAAGTGCTTTAATAAGTTCGTCTGGATCTTCATCCCAGTTTGCCATATCTGCAATGTCAATTTTATCACAGCCCTTCAGTTTTCCTTTCGGATAAATCTTTGCAACATTCGAGAACAGACACACTAGTGAGTAAAACCCCTTATGGCCAAGTTTTCGTATAACCCGTTTTGTTTTCGGATGGTTTATAAATTCCATATCAAGCCGAATATCCTGCCGTGCCATTTATAACCCCTTCTCTTTCTTGAGTGTTCGTATCTCTGCCCGGTACTGCTGTGCCTTCACATCATACAGTGCCCCGGGGATACTTCCGGCGATCTGCAGCTTCTCTCTATTCGTCAGTCGCCTATAGGCTTCTTCGTCCCCCATTTTTGCGGCATGAATATCCTCGATCCGCTGTACCCGATCTTCTCCGATCAGCCGGATCAGGTTCCTTCGGTAATCGGCATGCTCTCCTGCTCCGTACATATTGCATTTCTTACATTGCGGCCAGACATTATCTTCTTCCAATTCTGTTTCACGATATCTGCGGGAGATATAATGCCCGCCGTCAGATTCCTTCCAATGCAGTTTTTTACCGCATGAGATACAGGTCACATACCCGTTCTCATCAGCACACTGGACCCTTCTCAGCTTCTGGAATGCTGAGAGACATTTATCTCTTGCTGTCTTCTTCATTATTCCTCACTTCCATAAGCATCCGCTCATGATATTCAACATCAATTCCGAGAAAGGCCGCCTCATAGATAGCTCCGTCTATCAGCTGCCCCATTTCCTTTGTATTACAGAGATGAGACGGCTTCGGCATCATCCTTCCCTTCCAGCCGGGGACCTTCTCCCCGTACTGCTCCTTAATTCCCTGCTTCACAATTTCAGGACACATACCTGTATTTTTTGCTATCTCCCCGATAATTGCGTGGAACAAACTATTCTGGCTCAATGTACGCTCACGTCTCCACCGCTTGAGTTCAAGTCGAAGCGGCATATCCTTATGGTGTTTAAAGAATTCATGCACATCCGGGACATCCAAAGGAGATAGTTCAAATTTTATTTGATCGAAGCGACAGAAACCGTATCTGTCACTTCGCATAACAATCTTCTTCATACATATCCTCTAAAACGGAATATCATCATCAAAAAACTCAGGACCTTCAGAAAGTAAATCTTCCTCAGTGTAAGATCTTTCTTGATTTCTCATAGTTCTGCTTGGCTGGTTACGCTGCTGCTGAGGCTGGCTGGTACCTTTCTGCTTCGGAGCCTGGAGAAGTTCAACCGTATCGGTATTTATGACAACCTTAGAAAAATTCTTTCCTTCGTACTGCCATCGCTCTTGTCTCAGCTCTCCCTTTAACGCAACCTGGGTACCTTTCTGTAGATAGGGTGCGAGTCCCTCTGCATTCTTACCGAAAAGCTTTGCCGTAAAAAAACTAGTCTCTTCTTCCCAAGCCCCTTGGTTTTTCCTCAGAGAATTAACAGCAAGAGATATCTTGCCGATCGCCGCTCCGTTTCGCGTATACCGCAATTCCACATCCTTAGTCAGTCGCCCGACTAGAACGACAGTATTTATATCTCGTTTTATTCCCATAAAATCTATCTCTCCACTTTTTGAATAATTATCCTGGGATTCTCTCAAGGCTGATGTTCTGTTCTCTGCAGAAATCCCTCAATGCTTTGAGCTGCTGATAGGTTCCTGCCGCTGTAAACGTAACCGTAAGTATCTTTTCTTCTTCTTGAGGCAACTTTTCAGCAACTTTTTGGCAACCTCCAGCCACTTCTGTAAGTATCTTTTCTTCTTGGGGTAACTTTTTAGCAACTTTTTGGCTATCTTCAGCCGTTTCTGCTTTCTTTCTATCAAGTTCTTCCTGCAGCTTTTTTGCTTCTGCTGCTTCTTCCTTAAGAGCTTCTACTTGACCTATAGCCGCAGAAAGATCTCCATGTCTCCTGTATTCCTCCAGCAATCGTTGCGTATAGGCAGTATTGGTGTTCTGTATTGCTGTGAGATCGTTCTGAATATGCAGTTTTTTTACCTCAAGCTCCTCTTCGATCTTTTTTAACGATACAGTAGAGTTCAGCCACCTTGTTTCGTCGAACCACGAGGCATCAATAAATGATTTAGCCGGACTGTCAGCAAAAACCGTTTCTTTCAGTTTATGTATTGACTCCTTTTTGTCCTCAATCCTTTGCTGCTCCGCCTCAGATATCTGCTGAGATATAGGGGTAATAGCCTTGTCTATGCACGAAGTCGCCTTTTTAACTTCCTTCTCAAATGCGTCATACGGAGCAAGCCAGTCTCTCTTCACCTTCTTCCGGCGATCCTCGATGTCCTTTTTATATTTCCGCAGCTCTGCTACAGCCTTTTTAGCAGGCTTTATATCATCCTGGTCGAAAACCAGCCCCTGATAAGAAGCGGCCACTTTTTCTACTTCTTTTATGAATGTATTCAGGTTGTTCCTAATCTCCCCCGGGAAGACTTCACTTCGTAATGCTATATCCATTTTTTACTCCTCAAAAAACCAGTCATCATAGTTATCGGATGAATCATCTTGCCCCTCTTCGCCGTCTTCAGCGAAAAGACCTTTCTCACGAGGATCCTCTTGTTCAGCAGGGGCCTCTTCAGCAGGGGTGCCTTTGATTCTGTTTTTCAGGCTGTCTGCTTTCTTTGTTGGTCCCGGCTCTGCAGAAGTTTCCTGTCGCGGCGTTATATCCCGGTCAGGATTATCTATAGCTTCTTCAACACTCCAGAGCCCCATCAGCACATCAGCAAAAGCATCACGTACCGCCCAGCCCCGGGCTCGCCAGAGCAGCATGCGTTCAGGATACTGTGCCCAGGTATTCTTCCCCCAGAGGCCTGCACGCTTCGCCATTTCCACCGAAAATTCCCGGTATATGGTTCTCCCTTTTCTCGTAATCTTACAGAACGCTGTGCCGTTATCCTTGTACCCGTCCTCGTATTCCTCTGTCTCCTGATGCCCCTGTGCGATGGCAGTCAGCGCATCACCGTAGACAGCCGGTTTCCCGTTTACCACAGCTATATTCTGCACCGCCAGTAACGGATTAAGTCCGACCTGTGCACCGTATGCCATAGCAAGATACACTTCAGCCGGCTTGTTCCGATATGAAGCTGGACAGAAAGAGCTCTGGGAAAAGCTCTCAGCTAGCTTATATGCTTCTGATTTTGTCGTCGGCAGATACATTTCTGCACCTGCTTTATTTTTTGCTAATTGCGTATTATCATTCATCGAAATACCCTCCCGGTAATTTGGTACGTTTTGTACACGTCAGGCTTATCCTGCTTGAGTCTCTGTTTGTCCAGCACTTCTTTCTTATATTCATTGAAAATGTCTGGATGCGCTTCTTTTAATAAATTTTCTTTGAAACCGGATAAAGCCTGTTCTTTCCAACTGTGCAGCACATTTCCTTGAGGATCCCGAAGAATGGTGTAGTCTTTCATATACTTCTGGATGTTTGTTTTCAGCTCATCAAGTCTCTTTTTCAGATCCTCTTGCGCTTTTTTCGTCTCTTTCAGCTGTTCATGCCACTGGATCACCTGATCATTGGCAAAGATTACATTTCCGTTATCCCGCGGCCACAGCCGCTTCGTATCATCCTGGTTCACCGGCTGCGGGAGGTCCCCGCGTTTGATAGTATTCCAGAATTCTATTTCTGCTCTCAGGATCATATCCTGCAGTTCTCTATCAGGGTCTATGTGATAAATGCGGAAATCATTTCCCCCGATAAGCGCGGCGAGGTCTCCATCAAGAAAGCTCGGGAACATCAGGTAGTGCTGGACCTGGATAAAATAAATATCCGGCACCTCATCACTTCCCTCCTCTCCCCACTGCGACATGGTCCACTTGTCTGCACTCTTGCATTCAAGCACCCTGTAGCGATTCAGTACTCTCCGGTCAACATGCGCCATAATGTAGGGATAATTACTAAGCCTCAAAGTCTTATTGACCCTGGCTATTTTCCATCCGGTGGCATCGGCATACCATCGAGCAATAACATCCTCCAGCCGGTTTCCCGCCTCAGTGAAACGGTTACCCTGGAACGACTCTGTCTGTCCCAACTTCTCTTGAGCCAGCTGCAGGGGAGTTTTGTACTTAGATAAGCCGAGGATTACCGCAGCATCAGTCCCGCCGATCCCTTTTCTTCTTTCTTCCAGAAAGGCAGCATGCTCATTCATAGACAATCCTCCTCCTGCAGTATCCCGCGATCGAGGAACAGCTTCTGGATATTCCTGGATTTCATACTGATAGCAAAACCAGCTTTAATCGCTTCATCGTCCCCTTTTACAACACTTTTTGATAATTCACTTATCCTCTGCAGCTCATAGTTGATTTTCTGCAGATCTTCCTCTTGAAGAATCACGCTCATGGTGATATCCTCCTTCTTAGTTTAGGTACAGGTTTGGCCCCGCAAGGGGTCATTTTATTTCACTTTCGGGAGTTCCCTCCCGTTTTCAGCCGCTATTGATTCAAGCTTCTCTACATATTCCTGAATTCTCATATAGGAACTTGGTGTAAGGTCAGAAGCAGTTCTGCGTCTTTTTGCTTTCATGCCTGCTTCAATAATCTGCCGAATTTTACTGTTCTGGATCACGCTCCCTCCTTTTTTTTCTGATAAATAGATTTCCTCCGGGATTTACAGACAAACCCCAAGTCCCTTCGCTCCCTGAGATACCGCAGGACCGTATCATGAAACGGGTTTCTCAATTGCCCTGTTTCATAGAGAATCCTATTCATGACCGTTCTTCTAAGGTCATGACTGCTGAATTCAGTACCTGGCGGGATCATCTCTAAAACCCTATACGTTGTATCTCTGATATTTACCT
>JAIPFS010000066.1 GCA_021736545.1 Spirochaetia bacterium
GCTGATGCAACGCATCAATGAAGAACGTGAGTTCGATTCAATCGACATAGTTCTCGCTTGGAAGAGATTACTCGGGAAACACTGGGATCCTCTCGGTAAGTGGTTATAACAGGGTGGAAAAAATCATATTCGGGTTACATACATTAGAGATGTATTTACTTGACAGAAAACCTTTATTTACATGAAGCATATGATACCATTATTCACTTGAATAATTTAATAAAGTCCTTACTGAATATCCTTTAAGTATGGATTCATAATTAAGGAACGGAAGTCCAATAATGCAGAATACTTCAAGGACATGAGCTCCCGCTTCTTCAAGCAGTTCTATTGATGCTTTCACGGTTCCGCCTGTTGCAATTAAATCATCAAGCACCAGATAATTCTTTCCCGGCTCCACATCCTGTCTATGCATTTGAATTGTATCTCGTCCATATTCGAGGGAAAAGGTCTTTTCCATGACTTCCCCGGGAAGTTTGCCCTTTTTACGCATAAGCACAATTGGAATCTTCAGTCTGTCAGCCAAGGGCGCTGCAAAAAGAAATCCTCTAGCTTCAATACATGCAACTCCATCAATACCGGAATCTTTATAAATCCTTTCCATTTCATCGATGCAGTAGCTGAAAGCTTGTGGATTAGCTAAAATACTTGTTATGTCGTAAAACAAAACCCCTTTTTGCGGAAAATCCGGCACTTTTCTAATTGCTTTATCCAAATTAAACTTTTTTTCCATAGGTTCTCCTGAATATTCAATTACTATTCGCCGTATCTTTTAAGGATACACTCTTCTGAAAGCCTTTATTCTTGGTGAAGCATTCAGTGTAAATGAATCTTTTTCTCCTCGTATAATATGATGATACCCTAATCCAGCAATCATTGCTGCATTATCAGTACAGAGTTCCAGGGAGGGAAATATTATCTCAAGATCTTGAAATTCAGCAATTCTCTCCCGCAAATGGCTGTTTGCAGCTACTCCTCCACCGATAACCAAGCGTTTTAAGCCTGTAAGTGCAAGAGCTTTTCTTATTTTCCTGACAATTATGTCCACTGCTGTTTTCTGAAAGCCTGCAGCAATATTTTCATTTGTTTTTTCAGAAATCCCATCCCAAAATTGATCAGCCTGATTAATTACCGCTGTTTTTAATCCGGAATATGATACATCAAATTCATGATCACCTTTATGCAGTGAAGGGATGGGAAAATTATATGCATTCGGATTTCCCTTCTTTGCGAGTGCATCTATAGCAATTCCACCTGGATAGCCAAGTTTGTAATATTTTGCAACTTTATCAAAAGCTTCGCCTATGGCATCATCTATGGTAGTTCCCAATACGTTTATCTGATCAAATCCGGTAATTTCTGCAATTATTGTATGTCCTCCTGATACTAACACGCCGAGGTAGGGATATTCAATTTTATTTTCCAAGTGAGCAGCGTATAAATGAGCTCGAATGTGATCTATTCCAATAAATGGGATCCCAAGGGAATATGCCAGCGCTTTTGCAAAATTAACACCGACTATCAAAGCTCCAATGAGTCCAGGCCTGTTTGTTACCGCAATTGCATCAATATCTTTGAGTGTAATATCAGCTGTATCCACAGCACGACGGACAACACCAGTAATCCATTCAGTATGAAGTCGGGAAGCAATTTCAGGTACAACACCGTTATAAGCTTTGTGTTTTTCAATTTGCGTGGCAATAATATTACTGAGAATTTTTTCTCCATCCTGCACTACTGCAGCGGAACACTCATCACATGAAGTTTCAATCCCAAGAATTGTCATGTATATCCCTTATGAATAAATTATATATATCATTCCCGGAAATACCATCTTCCAGCATTGTAGGATACAGATTCAAGAAGTAATCCGCAACCTGATCAACCCAGATTTGTCCAGATATTCTAGGAGGGCTCTTTTCATCTTTTTTCTTTTCAATAGTATCATCTAATGAAAGAATAACTGTTTTTCTGCTTTTTTGTATATTCAGAAGAATACTCCTCAAATCTTTTTAATTTCTGTCTGTTCAAAAATTTTTTACTGGTTTCAACACTTTCTGTTCGTTCAAAAGTAAGAAGTAAAAGTGATTTGGTCAAGGGGCTAAGGGATCAGTGACATTCTTTACCTGTTACTGATGAGGTATTGCAATTTATCATTTTTTTTACTATTGTATTTTCGTTATTGTTCATTTATGCCAAAATAGCTCAGGGGTAGAGCAACGCACTCGTAATGCGTAGGTCGTCGGTTCAATTCCGACTTTTGGCTCTTGTAACGGGCAGATGTGTCATTTCTGCAATTCTTTAAGGATTTTTGGAATTATGATGAGTCCCCGTATGTGAGAGAAAAACTTGCCTATGGGCATTCAATAGGGAAACGTCATTGCTGCGAACAGTAAAACAGACTCATTTATTGGGAAAGATATTTTGATGCATCAACCAGTCTGCGTGAACTGACAAGAGAACAAATTAAAGAATTTCAGCTATTTCTCAGGAAATCATTGGCCCCAGCTACAGTCAATGCTGTTTTATCTGCAGGAACAATAGCTCTTTCATGGGCAGCTGAACAGGGCATTCTCAGTGCAAATCCTGCTGAGGGTTTAAAGAAATTTTCCGGTCCTTCAAAAAAACGAGACATTCTCACGCAGTCTGAAGTTAAGCAAATCTTCTCGATCCCCTGGAGTGATGATCGTTCCAGGATCGGCAACCTGCTCGCTATGACAACAGGGCTTAGAGCAAGTGAAATAGTAGCCTTGAAAAAGGAAGATATCGAGAGTAATCGCATTATTGTACGTCATTCCTGGAGTTTTGCTGATGGGTCTGTGTTAAAAAATCGATCTATTGTAAAATTATTTCTCAGTTTTCTTCATTTCTTTCTTTGCCTTCAAATATCCTATTAGCCTAACAACAAGACTGACAATACCCATTATCCATCCAACGGGATATGGTAGAATGAGAAGACTCCACCATAGTGACCGTCCAGTACTTCCGCCAATTCCACCGAAGATACTGATTATCCACATGACACCAACACCAACTAATATCAATATAAACACCCATATCCAGTACTGCAATCCATGTTTTGTTTTGTTCAGATATGTTCCAAGAACAACTAAACCACTACCAATAAGAATGATTATAGAACCTTCTAGAGGGTCTAAAGCTCCAATTATCATAGCAATACTACCAACAATAACGAATATACATGACCAGAGATCTCGTGCATTCACAACATACTCCTTTTACATAGGTACAGTGATGCATATCTTAAGATACCATTTACCTTATTTATCTATACCTGCATTAATTATTGTATCCCTGATTTAAAAGCCGAGTCAACTCATGGTATATTTACAATTAGCGGAATTAAAAAACAGGCTGTAGGGCTGACAGAGGCTGCAGAGGCTCCGGGATTACTCGATTTCTACGAGACGACCACGGTCTATCTGCGGCCATCCGTCGACCCAGGTGAGGTTCCACAACGCCAGAGAAGGAGTTCCTCCGCTGGCAGCGTCGTAGAAGTGGTGCGAGAAATAGTAGTGCCCATCGATGTGTCGGTAGATGCCTGCGTGCCCCGGGCCTACGAACCGTCTGTCGCCAAGTATCTCTCCGGAACTGTCCAGGAAGAGAGAGCCGTCGCTGAGCGGACGTCCGTCACGATCAAGATATGGCCCATTTGGTGAGTCTGATCGCCCTACCCTGATGTTGTAGGTTGAGTCAGTCCCTGAACAGCATCGGTCCCAGTTCACAAAAAGATAGTAGAATCCATTCCCCGGGTGATTGTAGATGTAAGCGGCTTCGATATTGTTCTCATCGTGGCGGCTGCCGCCGTAGTCCGCCAGATGGGTAAACCGGTCGTCATCAGCACTCCAGCGTTTGTCCCACGGACGCTCGGCCAGGAACCCGCTGTCCGGGTCTATCTCCACTATCCAGATGCCGGTGGCATGCGAGCCATAGACCAGCCAGTGTCTGCCCTCATCATCCGGAAACACAGCCGGGTCTATGGCAAACGGTTGATCATAACCCTCGGATTCTACCACGTAGTCGTTTACCGGCGCCCACTCTATCTCACCGACTGCAGCTGCACCCCGGGCGAAGCCGATACGGGAGCCGTGATTCGCCTCGTCATGTACAGCAGAGTGGTAGAGGCGATAGCGATTCTCCTCAACCTGAACGATACTCGGCGCCCAGTACGCGGCGTCCCCAATATCCCAGTCCGGGTTTCTGCCGTCGTAAAGATCGTCACCCAGAAAGCACCAGTTGCGATTATCAAAGCTGTAAGCCCACCATTCGACGGGACTTGCATAGAGATGCAGCACTTCTCCCACTCGAATCAGCTGTGCCGGATCGTGTACGTCCGGCAATATAAGTGGTGCGTGCCCTTCGGCAGCAGCAACTTGGAACGAGACGACAGTGGGCAGCACGATCAGAAGCAGCTGCCGCAGGCATATCATTTTGCTCCTCACGTGAGGCCTACTCCGACTCAAACACGTCCTCCAGTACGCTGTAGTACCTGTCAGCGACGAAATTTGCTCCGGCTTGGTTGTAGTGAACCTGGTCGTCCACGAGGTACTCGTCCCTGAAACCGGTTGCCAAATCGACAACACGCACCCGCGAGAATTCGGTTGTTTGGTCGGAGGCGATCGCCGGTACAGCATTCTGCATGCGTCTCAAGAATTCTGACAGATCGCTATCGTTTTCCATCATATCCGAGTGGGTTGGAGCCATCGTGTCAATGACGATAGAAACGTTGGGATTCGCCTCCTGAAGCTTATCAATAATTGCGTTGACGTTGGCGAAGGCGTCATCGAAAGGAAGCCCTTCGAGCGCGTCGTTCCCACCAGGAGAACTGAAGAGGACGATGTCCGGCGCCCCAACTTCTTCAAGCCACCGGGGCAGTTCTTCAAGGATCTGCCCCGAAGTCCACCCGCTCAGCCCCTGATGATCACGATCAAAACTGACATTGTTGACGTCGAGATACGGTGCATTATCGTACCGTGTGCCGACAAAGTCGACTTCCCGTCCACTCTCCACCAGGCGCTCCCAAAACGGGTATCGAAAACTCTCGTACTCCGGTCTGCTGCCCTCTACTCTCGACGCACCCAGCGGCATAATCGTTGTCGCCGTAGTTGTCTGCGACGATGACGCCTCCCCTGAATTGGTGACGCTTTTGCACGATCCGAACAGCACCACCGCGATCATAATCAACAACATATGTATGTACCACTTCATTTCCTTCTGCCTCAAACAATCGATAGATTTTCATGTTTTGCTTCGATGATGTCACGACTTATCCCTCGATCCCTAATTGCCTCAATTTTTTAAGTTAAGCCACTTCGACAACTGCCGCAATTCATTTGCTGATAGGTTTCCAGCGGAAAATTGCCAACCCTTCCGGCTTTAGTCTGTTAGTGAACTCCGAAAGTTCTATATTATTCAATTCTCCATAGCTGTTCAGCGAGTTCCAATGCATCCACTGGCCAGAAACATTCTGGTCGGGATTGATGCACTTCTGGTTTTCCCACTTCAGGGCGGCAGCTAAGCACTGCATCAATCCATTGGACAGGAACTGCATCCAGTCCGTAGACAGCTCCCAGGAGTGATCCGCAGATGGCTGCATTCGTGTCTGTGTCTCCACCGCGCATTACTGTATCGATAACTCCTTCCTCAAAATTCGGGGCATGAAGCAGCTGCCAGAGGGCATTCTGAAATGCAATAAGAACCCACCCTTGCTGGTGCAGGTAATCTGCCGGCGGATACTCAGCAGCCTTATTGATTGTATCCAGGAGAGCTTTTTCTCCTCCCATATCGTTGGCCCAGTGTATGATTTTCTGGTATAATTCCGATGGAGCTGATTCAGTGTTAACAGCATACGCAATAGCCATAACAAACAATGCATTAGCCTGCTGGCATATCAGATGCGGATGAGTGATTGCAGCATCCTGAATAGCCCATTTTGCAATTTGTTCCAACGGATAAGCAGAGCCGAATATTCCCAGCGGGCTGATGCGCATCATAGCTCCATTAGCCTGACTATCATAATTCGGGCTCCCCTGCAGTCCCGAAGCTATGGTCATACCGCAATCAAAGGGATGGGAATTAAGCCAGAAAATATAGACATCTTTGGCCGCCTTTTGATCATATGTTTTCTTTTTGATGAGCATGCGGGCAAGAAGCAGAGCCATTTCTGAATCATCAGTAGGCTGTCCAGCTAGAGTGTTCCAAGTACCGCCATTTTCCAGTTTTCGAACACCATAAGGATAGCTGAGCTGTATTTCTTTCGATGTCCGGAACTCAACCAGACTGCCTAAAGCATCCCCTGCTAGTTGACCAAGGAGACATCCTTGAGCACGCTTAATAGCCATAAAAACATACCCTGTGATTGATGATATACAATTACTTTCAACTCCCATTCAGAAAATTTCAGCAATAAACAAATCTCAATAAAGTACATAGATAACTGCATTTGCTTAGCTCATGTTACTTCCTTTCTCTTACAATTCCATACGAAATTTCCCAAAATTCTTTTTAACTGATACCCCGAATGGGAGGCATCAGCAGTACTCAAACAATATAGTCTTAATCATAACTAGAATTACAATAGAAAGCAATATAAATAACAGATAAAGGGGTGTGTATTTATTGGTATTACTGTGTTTTTATCAATTTTGATTTAAGCGAACATGAGTTTGGAGAATATGAAAAAAAGAGTTTCAACTGTCTTGACATAAACCAGCCCCCGTTTTTCCTGCTGATGCCTGACGCCTGCGTTCCGCCCACTGAAAAATTTCATGCTGGTAAATTTGTTGTCGTTTTATATCAAGAAACTCACCAATAACATAGTATAATAACCTGTTTTCTCATAAAGAATACTGTATCATGTGATTAACTGCAAAACTTTTATTCAACTATCATCAACACCTACGGATGGGTAGATAATAAAATTTCGTTTTGTATTATATGTATCCGCAAAAAAGGCTGCCTCAGGGCAGCCTTTTTCACGTACTTAATTTTTTGCAATTGCTCAGAATTTACTTTTTAGCCAATTTTTTCAGAGATGACTGTGCTGCTGCAAGTCGAGCAATGGGGACTCTGTAGGGTGAACAACTTACATAATCCAAGCCGATATCATCACAAAATCCAATGGTTTTCGGATCTCCACCATGTTCACCGCAGATACCCAGTTTAATATCAGGTCGTGTCTTTCTCCCTGATTCAACTGCCATTTTTACAAGTTTCCCAACTCCGTTAATATCAATAACCTGGAAGGGATCATACTCATAGAACTGCTTATCAGTATCGTTTACGTAATGTCCAAGGAATTTCCCTGAATCATCCCTGCTGAAACCGCAGGTCA
>JAIPFS010000067.1 GCA_021736545.1 Spirochaetia bacterium
GATTTCTTCTTTCATCTCAAAAAGTTTCTGTTCCATCTCATCAACAAATTGTTTATCCAAATTACTCACCCCCTAGATTGTAACCACTTTACGCGGTTGGATGTTACATAATATAATTTACTTAATTTGTCAAGCAGTTTGAAGCTGTTGACAGCAGTTTGAAGCTGTTGACAAAAGCTGAAACATTCCATAGAATTTTTTTGTTTCATACATGCGGGCACAAATTTTAGTGATACCTTCGCGATTATCCCTTTAACGCTGATTAAGGGCTTTCCAAATCGGGAGAATGCAATTGTCACTAAAATTCATGCCGGTAAATGTGTTATAAATATAAGCTATTTCCCGTACTGGACTAATCATGAATTGACCAATTCTTGTTGAAACAATATGATGCGGTAAGCTATGTATTCATGTAAACATACAGCCTGCAGGAGGAATTGTGGCAAAAGAAGAAGCTATTGAAGTAGAAGGTATAGTAAAGGAATCTTTACCGAACACCATGTTCAGGGTTGCACTTGAAAATGGACACGTAATCCTTGCTCATCTGTCTGGAAAGATGAGAAAACATTACATTAGAATTGTACCCGGTGATAAAGTAAGGGTCGCGCTGTCTCCGTATGACCTCACACGAGGAAGAATTATTTACAGGGAAAGATAAAAACAACATCTGCAGAAACAAGCAGAAAAACATTTTCAGCTAAACAACTAAAGCGTAAACTAGGTAATATAAAGTAATAACTTGGTAAAAACTAAAATAATTCATTTTTACTATATTCAAAATATGCTTTTATTTCTTAATCAAAACCCAGGTTGCCCCGGAACCGCCTAAAGCTCTTCCCGGCGTACCAGAAAGTCCTGCATGGGGAGACACGTCAATACACGTCTTTACGACCCGTTTTAATACCGGCTCTTCCTGGGAGTGATTGCCCTTGCCGTGGATAATCAGAACTTTTTTCAAACCATCCCTGGAAGCCTGCTTGAGAAAATTCATAGTTGTTTTATGAGCTGTATCGCTGACCATCCCATGGAGGTCAAGAACTCTCTGAGGAAGAAGATCTTTGGCAGCTTTCTTCCCAACATTCGCTTTATGTCCAAGGCGGGAGTGTTCGTCCTCTTCTTTTTGTTTAATCACGTCGTCAGAAGGGGCATACTTATCTAAATGAGCTGTCCAGTCATCTGAACGGCTAATATCTCTATTTTTATTACCATTGACACTGCTTTTTTCGGCTCGCTCAGCTCTGTCACCTGACCTGCTGCTGTTATCTCGCTGGTCTGTTTTTCGTGTTTTGTCTGAATGGCCTTGGACAGACTCCCATTCATCCAGAATCTTTCCAAAGTCCATAATTCAGCTCTCTCTAATATCCTGTATTTCAATCACATATGGTTTTATGAGCTCTACAAGATCATCTTTATTAATATCCGTAACCTTCATGGTGCAGAGAGCGTTGGTCGGGGCAGTGCCGAGAAAAGTACCGAAGGAGATGATATTCCCGCCGTTCTCGAATACCGCTTTGGTAATTTCAAAGATTTCACCTGGATGATCCGGAACCAGCATGGATACACGTGTTCCCTGATCTCTTGCACCAAACAACTCAGAAAACACTTTAAACAGGTCTGATTCAGTGATAATCCCCACAAGCTCTTCATCTTCCACAACACATAAGCCGCCGATATCATTATCAACCATGATGCGGGAAGCCTCTTCTATAGCAGCCCCGGGACTAACGGTAATCGGTGTTTTCGTCATTACTTTATCCACCGTCAGCTTTGATACAAGATATGCCATCTCATAAACATCCAGTGTGCTTGCAGGTGAAGGTGAAGCATACAGAATATCCTTCTCAGTCACGATACCAATCAAGCGTTTGTGATTATCCACAACAGGAAGTCTATGAACCCGATTTTTCCTCATAATCTTCTGAGCATCAGTAATAGGAACTGAGGCTTTTACAGTTATCGGATTCGGTGTCATCCGCCGGGCAACAATCATACCTTTTCCTCCTAAAATTAGCGTCCAGTTCACATATCTGCTTCATACCTGAACAAGAACACGTAAATCATCACTAGCACTATTTTAGTATATCACAAAAACCAGTCTTTTCGTTACCTGAAACACATGATTTTTTCGCCGCTGTCAAGATTTTTACTTTATTAGCGGTTACGGTCCTGATGATAAAAAACGAAATCGTCCTTTTAAAACTTCTGAATTAAATTCCGAGATACGCTTTCCGAACCTCCTCATCCTCCATCAGCTTAGAAGCTTTGTCTGTTAAGGTAATCTGTCCATTTTGAAGAACATATCCCCGATGTGCTACTTTCAAGGCCATATTCGCATTCTGCTCCACAAGAAAAATGGTAGTCCCGCTTTCCTTGTTAATTTTTTCTATTATATCAAAAATCTGCTGCACAATGAGAGGGGCGAGTCCCAAAGACGGCTCATCCAGCAGAAGCAGCCGAGGTCGAGCCATAAGAGCTCGTGAGATTGCCAGCATCTGCTGCTCCCCGCCGCTCAGCGTTCCGCCGGGCTGATACTTACGCTGTTCGAGAATAGGGAACAACTCAAAAATATATTCAATGTCTTTTTTTAGTTCACCCTTATCCTTACGCAGATAACCGCCCATATCAAGATTCTCCATCACGGTTAACTGGGGAAAAATTCTCCGCCCTTCAGGGACCTGGGATATACCGAGTTCAACAATCTTATTCGTCGGCATACTGGTTATATCTTTTCCTTCGAAGAAAATCTGTCCGGTCCGGGGAGGCACAGCCCCGCACATGGTCATAAGCGTAGTAGTCTTACCCGCACCATTAGCACCAATCAGAGTGATTATTTCACCTTTTTCAACTTCAATATCAACATTCCGCAATGCTTGAATGTTTCCGTAAAAAGTATTGATTTTACTCAGCTGCAGCATCTTCATAGATCACTCTCCCAGATATGCTTTAATGACATCAGGATTCTTCTTGATTTCCAAAGGTGAGCCCTCAGCAATAAGCTTACCATAATCAACAACATAAATTCTCTCAGCTACACTCATAACAAGACTCATATCATGTTCAATAAGGAGGATCGTGATATTCTCCGTATCCCTAATAATATTGATAGTCTTTACAAGCTCCCGTGTCTCCAGCGGATTCATTCCAGCAGCGGGTTCATCAAGCAAAAGAAGAAAGGGTTCAGTAGCCATGGCTCGGGCAATTTCAAGGCGTCTCTGTGCACCATAGGGAAGATTTTTTGCAAGGTTGTTGGAAAACTGCTCTAAGTTGAGCTTTTTAAGAATATTGTAACTGTCATGAATGCACTTCTCTTCCTCTTCCTTGACTTTTTTCCCTTTAAACATGGAACCAATCACACCAGTTTTCAGATGCTGATGCCTGCCGATCATGATATTCTCTAGAACGGTCATATTACTGAAAAGCCGAATATTCTGGAATGTTCTGGCAAGGCCCTTTTCGTTGATGACATGCGGTTCCATACCATTTATCCGGGTTGATTCAGCAGCCTCTGGGGCTTGAATAAAGACATCCCCCTCGGTCGGCTGATACACACCGGTTATACAGTTAAAGAAAGTTGTCTTCCCAGCTCCGTTAGGTCCGATGAGTGCGACAATTTCGCCTTTATCAATGCGAATATTTACTTGATCAACCGCCCTGAGACCGCCGAAAACCATACTCATATCTTTTACATTCAGTATTGGATTCATCATAAATCCTCTTCTTCAAAGGTGTACTTATTTCGTACCCGGGGAACAATCCCTTCAGGCTTAAATATCATCATAAGAACCAGTACCAAGCCGAAAATCAGCATTCTGTATTCACTGAATGCTCTGAAATACTCAGGAAGCAGCATCATAAGTGATGCCCCGACGAGAACCCCGGGGATAGATCCCATACCGCCTAATACAACAATACAGAGAATCATTACTGACTCCCAAAGTGTAAAGCTGGCAGGATTAATAAAGGTAGTCTTTGCAGCAAGCAGTACGCCAGCAAACCCGGCCCACATGGCTCCCAGGGCAAAGCTGTAAAGTTTTGATCGTGCAAGACTGACTCCCATGGACTGGCAGGCAATTTCGTCTTCCCTCATAGCCTCCCAAGCGCGCCCTATCTTCGAGTTCTCTAAGTTTTTAATGAGTATGATTGATATAATAACCATCGCCAGGGCAATCAGATAGATATACTTAGAAGCGAAAATGGGATCAACCCTCATTCCAAAGAACCATGGTCGTGGAATTTGACTGATTCCACTTGGTCCCTGGGTAACATCACCCCAGTTCTGAAGCACCATACGGGTAATTTCTCCAAAAGCCAAAGTTACAATAGCCAGATAGTCACCCCGGAGGCGAATAACCGGCAGACAAATCAGAGCTCCGAAAACAAGGGAAAGCAGAACCGCTGCAGGAATTGCTATCCAGAACATCAGTCCAGTCTGCAGGCCTAGGGAGTAAAACCAGTCTTGCGCAAAATGGAAAAACAGCGCATAGGTATACGCTCCCACGGCATAGAATGCAGCATAGCCCAAATGAAGCAGGCCTCCGTAGCCGATAACAATATTCAAGCCCAAACCGAGAATGATATAGATCAGTACGGAAATCATGATGTTTGTCTGATACATGGAAAAAATAAAGGGAAAAGCGACAAGGAAAACTATCAATGCCGTTAATGACGGCTTTTTCACCTTCGGTTTCCCAAGTGTGCTTCTGATTATCCCTACTTCAGTACTTTTCTTCTTGGCTGCAAATTCCTTTCTAGCATGCATATATCTCCAAACAAAGGAGAGAAAGAAAGTACCGATGCCGACATACACCAAATTCCCCCATCGATAAAAGGTTTCAGGAGTTTCTCCCATGGTGGAAACTTTCATAACCATAATGGGAAATGTCAGGAATATGAACCAAAGAGCACTCAAGGTGGATTTTTTCAGTTCTTCAAGCCAGTTAATTTTCTGCATATCCTCCCTCCTAAACCTTCTTGAGTTCTTTCTTACCAAGGATTCCGGAGGGACGTACCAGAAGAATAATGATAAGAATGATAAATGCAAATGCATCTTCGTAATCACTGGAGATATAACCTGCTCCGAAACTTTCGCCCCAGCCGAGGACAAAACTGCCGAGAACAGCACCGGGAACAGATCCGATTCCTCCCAGTACAGCGGCAACAAAAGCTTTAATCCCTGCAATAAAACCGATGTAGTAGTTGATCTGTCCCATATATGAGCAGATAAGAACTCCTCCCAAGGCTGCGGTTACAGAACCGAGAAGGAACGTCATAGATATAACCTGGTTAACATTGATACCCACTAACTGGGCCATCTGCTTATCCTGAGCTGTTGCCCGCATGGCTTTACCCATCTTGGTAAACTTAATGATAAATGTAAGGAAGACCATAACAACAGCAGTGGTCATGAGGATAAAAAGCTGATTTGAGTTCAGGATATTCCTGTAATCATTAAGAAAAGCAAACTGCGGTACCCAATTGGGATAGGGTATATAGTTGGATGTCTGGGAAAGCAGAACATAGTTCTGCAGGAAGATAGACATTCCTATAGCACTGATCAATGCAGAAAGCCTGGGAGAATTTCGTAAAGGCTTATATGCCATCCGTTCAATGGTAACTCCGTAAGCAGCAGCGTAAACCATCGCTGCTATAAGGGCCACTATCAGCACCCCTCCTGTGGACATCCCCGCTGCGGAAAGAGTAGCACCAAAGATAAGCGCTACCATTGCGCCGATCATATAAATTTCACCGTGGGCAAAATTGATCAGTTGGATAATACCGTAGACCATGGTATACCCCAATGCTATCAGGGCATAAATACTTCCCTTGACCATACCGCTCATGAATAATTGAATAAAATATTCCATAGCACTTCCAATATTTACTTTTGATATGTTTTATACATTCCCAGTTTTCTCGCCGCCGTTACTGCTGTTACTGCTGTTACTGCTGTTACTGCCAACTGTAGTACTTTTCGCTATCGTAAACAACTCTGCCCTCAATGCCGCCGGCGGTTCGTAAAATTCACTTAGCTATTTTTTACTATTTCAGATATTTTTGCAATAAAAAAATGCATCACTTTGCTAAAAAACACCAGCAAAAAAATTGGGGACGCACTAGACGCCCCCGTTATATATCACTAAACAAGTTATTCGTCTTTTTCTACAACTTATTTAAGTTCAACAAACTCTCCGCCCTGAACCTGATAAACTGAGAAACCGACACCAATTGCATCGCCCTTATCGTCAAAGCTGATTTTACCGAGAGGTGTTTCTACATATTCACTCGTTAAAGCATCTTTGATTGCCGCGTATTCAGTTGAACCTGCTTTATCAATGGCATTCAGGAGCGCCTCTGTGGCGGCATATGCATTGTGAAAGAAAGCCCCGGGTTTTTCACCGTATTTTTCAACGTGAGCTTTAGTAGATTCAATGTAGAGCGGGTTATCACTGGTATCAACAGGGCCTGTGGCATAGACGCCTTCAGCGAATTCACCTGCTACAGCGATAAAAGTTTCATCCTTTACACCATCTTCAGAGAGGAAGGGCATGTCCATGCCTTTGTTTCTCATCTGTGTAACCAGCTTTGAAGCTTCAGGATGATAACCGCCCCAAACAAGGCCTTCAGCATCAGAATTGGCTACTTTGTTGACTACCGCATTGTAATCCAGTGCTCCAGGAGTAATACCTTCAAAAAGGACAACTTCCACACCTTCCTCCAGGAGATACTCTCTCATGAAAGTAGCAAAACCCTTACCATAGTCACCTTTGTCATGAAGGATGGCAACACTTTCCAGACCAAGTTCATCTACGATGAAATTAGTTTCTGTTACTGCCTGTGCATCATCAGGTGCAATGGTACGGAAAAAGTTCGGATAATCACCGCTTTTGGTCAGCGGAGGATTGGTTGCTGAGGGAGAAATAGTAATAATTTCAGAATCAACATAAATACCCAGAGCAGCCTTTGTTGCACCGGAGCAAATATGCCCCATCACAGCTACTACATTCTCACCGAGCAGTTTGGCAGCAGTATTTGTTGCAATTTCCGGTTTACACTGGTCATCTTCAACAATCAACTCTACCTGACGACCCAAAACACCGCCTGCTTCGTTCCATTTTTCGGCAACAAGTTCAGCAGCATGAACAGAAGGGATACCATAGGAAGCAAGGTCACCGGAATGAGCTCCCCCCACTCCAATTTTAATCGGTCCTGTACCTTCTGCATCTCCCTGTGCGAATACACTCATGCTTACCATTGTTAACGCAAGAATAAGCACCAATGAGAAAATTCTTGTTTTTTTCATCACGACTCCTTTTTATGGTTT
>JAIPFS010000068.1 GCA_021736545.1 Spirochaetia bacterium
TTCGGTAGTTTATGGTTTCCGGTTTTTTCACTTCACCATAAGACCAGTCTCTGACCTGTTCCGGTGAGGCTAATTTAATTTTTATACTATCGAATTCTAGAATTTCTCTCATTCCGAAAAACTCCTGTTTAGAAATCGTCGCCCTTCTTGTTGATAATTTCCTCATCCCGTTCCGTCAAAGGAATCTGCTTATTATGGGAATCGTAAATTGCCAAATCCAGAGCCAGTCCTCTCAGTTCCTGTACAAGGACATTAAATGACTCAGGCATTCCAGCATTCGAAGAAGGTTCGCCCTTTACAATATTTTCATATATCTTCACACGCCCATTCATATCATCAGATTTAATGGTAAGGAGTTCCTGGAGTGTATTTGCGGCTCCATAGGCTTCAAGAGCCCAAACTTCCATTTCCCCTAATCTCTGACCACCGAACTGAGCTTTACCGCCGAGAGGCTGCTGGGTAACCAGTGAATACGGTCCGGTTGACCGGGCATGCATTTTATCATCAATCAGATGGTGCAGCTTCAGCATATAAATATATCCGGAGAAAACTTCATTTTCAAAAAATTCCCCAGTTCTTCCATCCCTCAAGGGTACTTTTGAGTTCTTAGGTAATCCCGCAGTCTCCATCAGATCTTCTATCTGCTTTACACTGGCTGACTGAAAGACCGGCGTGGAGAACCATTTATCCAATACGCTTGCTGCCCATCCAAGCTGGGTTTCCAGCAGCTGACCAATATTCATTCGCGAAGGTACACCCAATGGGTTGAGACAGATATCAAGGGGTGTTCCGTCCTCCATATAAGGCATATCCTCTTCAGGCAGCACTCTGGAGATAACACCCTTATTACCATGCCGTCCAGCCATCTTATCACCTTCCCTAAGCTTCCGCTTGGTTGCGATAAGGACCTTAACGACCTCATCAACTCCCGGAGAAAGATCATCACCTTCAGAACGTTTCAGTCGCTGTACATCTACAACCGTTCCTTCCGTTCCATGGGGCACCTTCAGGGAAGTATCCCTGACTTCTTTCGCTTTTTCACCGAATATTGAATTCAGCAGTTTAAACTCAGGGGTCGAATCGGCTTCCGCTTTGGGAGTGACTTTACCGACAAGGATATACCCTGACTGCACCTTGGCTCCGATTCTTATGATGCCGTCTTCATCAAGCTGCTCCAGCGCTTTTTCGCTGGTATTGGGGATATCCCGGGACAGCTTCTCAGGTCCCAGACGAGTCTCCCGCACATCAATGGAATACTCTTTTATATGAATAGATGTGTATATATCTTCTTTGACTACCCTTTCTGAAATAAGGATAGCATCCTCATAGTTATAGCCGTTCCACGGGACAAAGCCCACCAGTACATTTCTTCCCAGAGCAAGCTCACCAGCTTCCGTAGCAGGCCCGTCAGCAAGCACCGCTCCAGCATCAACATGCAGTCCCTTTGAGACAATGGGTTTCTGTGTGAAGCAGGTATCCTGGTTAGTCCGCTGATACTTCTGAACATAGTAGATATCTTTATCAATTTCGTCGCCGGATTCAGCAGCTTCATCGGGAATTATCTCTATACGGGTATTTGAAACGTAATCTACAAGGCCGGCACGTTTTGCTTTTATCACAACACCGGAATCATAGGCGGTTTTTGCTTCCATCCCCGTTCCTACCCGCGGGGGTTCAGGGAAAACAAGAGGCACTGCCTGCCGCTGCATATTGGATCCCATCAAAGCACGGTTTGCATCATCATGCTCGAGAAAAGGAATCAGGGAAGTTGCAACGGAAATAACCTGCTTGGGCGATACATCCATAAACTGGATCTGCGCCGGCGGTCGGGTGGTATAATCCCCGGACTTTCTTACGGAGACCAGCTCATCAAGGAATTTACCTTTTTTATCAATTTTAGCATTTGCCTGGGCAATGAAATATTTCTCTTCATCTATGGCTGACAGGTATTCAACATCCTTTGTTGCTATACCGTCATTAACCTTCCGGTAAGGGGTTTCCAGGAAACCGTACTCATTCACCCGGGTAAAGTTTGCCAGGGATACGATAAGACCGATATTCGGACCTTCAGGGGTTTCAATCGGGCACATACGACCATAGTGAGTATAATGTACGTCACGTACTTCAAAGCCTGCTCGATCACGGGATAAACCGCCTGGACCGAGGGCGTTCAGACGCCTCTTATGGGTCAATCCGGAAAGCGGGTTGACCTGATCCATAAACTGGCTCAGCTGACTGGAACCGAAAAATTCCTTGATAGCGGCCGTGATGGGCTTGATGGATATCAGCTCCTGAGGCAGCGCACGTTCAGTGTCCAGATTCATGCGTTCCTTAGCAACCCGTTCCATTCGAGAAAATGCTGTTTTCAATGAATTCTGCAGCAGTTCTCCCACAGATCGTATACGTCGATTTCCCAGATGGTCTATGTCATCAACATTAGCTTCGCCGATATATACCTGGATAAGATACCGCATGGTATTTACAATATCTACGGTGCGGAGAATCGGATGCTCTTCAGGATCAACATAATCAAATTTTTTGTTCAGCTTGTATCTTCCGACCCTGCCCAGATCATACCTTCGTTCTGTGAAGAACATGGTATTCAAGTCTTTTTCCGCATTCTCCAGAGAGATGGGCTCACCGGGCATGAGCACTGAATATACCGCCACAAGGGCATCTTCTTTTGTAGGCTCATCGAAACCAGCATCTGTCCTGGTGTGTTTTGATTCTTCAATTTCAAAACAGCGCAGAATAACCTGTGAATGGAGTGATTCAGCATGCTCAAAATCGATAACCTCAATCTCTTCCACTCCTGTGTGGATCAGGTCATCAATTTCATGGGGGTGAAGCTTGTCACCGGCACGATAAATTTTCTTTGTCTCCCCTTCACGTTCCGCATATACATCTTTGAACAGAATTGAGTCAACTAGCTCATCTTTCTCTTCTCTTTTATCAACTACCTGCAGTGTTCTGGATTTGTAATACAGTTCCAGAATCTTCTCACGGCTGTCATATCCGAGGGCACGGAGAAAGAGTGTTCCGAGTATACGTTTCTTACGGTCGATTTTTGTATATATAAGCTCTTTTTTCTGATCTATTTCAAATTCCAGCCACGAACCGCGGTATGGAATAATTCTCGAGGAGAAAACACCCTTCTCATAGGAAAAAATAACGCCGGGAGATCGGTGTATCTGGCTAACCACAACCCGTTCTGCTCCGTTGATAATGAATGTTCCCCGGTCAGTCATTAGAGGTATGTCGCCGATGTAGATGTTTTTCTGTCGAATCTCTCCGGTCTCAAGGAACACTAGGTTGATTTTAGCTTTTACGGTAACTGAATAGGTAAGTCCTTTCTGCTTACACTCAAATTCACTTCGTATGCTCTCTTCCTCAAGCGTATAATTAACATATTCAAGCAGCATATCCCCGCTTGGACTTTCAATGGGGAAAACCGACTGAAAAACATCTTCCAACCCTTGCCGTTGTGCGGGTTGCCCTGTACTGAGTTTGTCTTTCTGTAAAAAACTCTCAAATGATAAAAGCTGGATATCTATTAGATTCGGCAGCTGAATAACTTGATCAAACTGCTCTCCAACATACGTCCTGTTTATGGCTTTGCCTTCGGCAAGCATCTCTACCCCCTGACTATGTAATCAAGATAAATCGTATTACATACTGACGAGTCGTTAAGACACGACTTGCCACCGGACTAAAAAATATCCGGTGGCAATCGAGATATAAACTTGATTCGTTTCTGCAACGACTATTATTTGACTTCAACAACGCCGCCGGCAGCCTCAAGTTTTTCCTTGATGGAGTTTGCTTCTTCTTTGGATACACCCTCTTTGAGTGCTTTATCTCCAGTCTCAACAATTTCTTTTGCTTCCTTGAGACCAAGACCGGTAAGTGCGCGAACTTCCTTGATAACAGGAATTTTCTTACCATCGGCAATTCCTTTAAGAATTACATCAAATTCTGTCTGTTCCTCTTCCGCCTCAGCTTCAGCAGCGGCGGGAGCTGCAGCAGCGGCAACCGGCGCAGCAGCGGTAACTCCGAATTTCTCTTCCATCGCACTGATCAGTTCGGAAACTTCCAGAACCGTCATGTTAGCAATTGCTTCCAAAATGTCATCTTTTGACAAAGTAGCCATATTATCTTCTCCTTTCGTTAGTATTTCTTCCACAGTAATAGCATGCTACCAAAGTGAAGACTAATACTGTGTTAGTTTTCGTTTTTTGCATCTGCAACAGCCTGCAGAGTTCTTACCAATTTCGTCGGTACCGCGTTAAGCACATATACAACATTCTGTATTGGAGCTCTCATGGTACCCATAAGTGAAGCAATCAGTTCATCACGTGTCGGCAGTTTACTGAACGCTTCAACCTGTTTTGCATCAAATACATTCCCATTAAGAATACCGCCCTTGATCTCCATGGGGGCATCCTTGGCAAATTCTACAAGTACTTTTGCAACCGGCCCGGCATCACCTTTGGAAAGGGCTATAGCAGTAGGCCCCTTCAGCTGGTCATCAACCATGGGTTTTTCAAGTTCCTGCAGTGCAATTTTTGCAAATCTATTTTTCACAACCTTGTACAACGCATTTTCTTTACGAAGGCGCGTGCGGAGATCGCTTATCTGCTCCACAGTCAGGCCTCTGTAATTTGTGAAAATGTAGTCCTCAGTAGATGAGAATTCCTCTTTCAGAGCACGAACCGCATCAACTTTTGGCTGCTGTACTTTTACTTGATATTCTTCCGCCATTACGATCCCCTCCTTTAGAGTACTTCCTGGTAGTCAAGTTTCACACCAGGACCCATTGTGGAAGAAACAGCTACGGTCTGCACGAAAATTCCTTTCGCATCACTCGGCCTCTTCCTTGCTATCTCGGACAGTACAGCATCAATATTCTCCACCACCTGTCCGACATCCATTGACACCTTACCGATTGCAAGATGCACTACTCCGGTTTTATCCGATCGGAATTCAACACGGCCCTTTTTCAGTTCAGCAATAGCATCTTTCAGCTCAAAGGTTACTGTTCTGGTCTTCGGGTTAGGCATCAAACCCCTTCTTCCGAGAATAGGACCTAATCGACCGACATCCTTCATCATATCGGGAGTTGCAACGGCCACATCAAAATCCAGCCAGCCGTCCTTGATTTTCTGAACAAGGTCATCATCTCCGACATAGGCAGCTCCGGCTTCCCGGGCTTCATCAGCCTTCTCCCCTTTAGCAAATACCAAAATCTTCTTCTCTTCAGAAAATTGATTCGGCAGAACAAGGGTATCACGGACATTCTGACTCTTTTTCAGGTTCAGTTTCACGGACAACTCAATGGTTTCATCGAATTTCGCAAAAGCTGTCTTTTTGATGAGTTCGAGGGCATTATTTGTTGAATAAAAAGCCTCCCGATCTATCTGTTTGATTGCGTCTTGGTATTTTTTTCCTCGTTTCATACTAATCCTCCACCTCAACGCCCATACTTCTCGCTGTTCCGGCAACAATCTTCATAGCTGCTTCAATGTCGTTCGCATTGAGATCCGGCATTTTGATTTCCGCGATCTCCTGAAGTTTGTCCTTCGGCAGCTTAGCCACTTTGTTCTTATGCGGCTCACCGGAACCGCTAGCGATTCCACAGGCTTTTTTGATAAGCACCGCAGCTGGAGGAGTTTTCACGATGAACGAAAAACTTCGATCCTGAAATACAGTGATCTCTACGGGAACTGTGAGTCCCGCTTCTACGTTTTTTGTTCTTTCGTTAAACTGCTGAACGAACTGCGGAGCACTTACCCCGTGGGGGCCTAATGCAGGTCCAACGGGAGGTGCAGGAGTAGCTTTCTGTGCAGGAACCTGCAATTTTATCATTGCAGTCACTTTCTTCTTAGCCATACAGCTCTCCTTGTGGTATTATCGCCTGCCCTTTTCTCTTTCATCTCTGCTGATTTTCCTGCCGCCGATTTTTCTGCCGTCGGCAAAGGAAAAACAAACTTCAGCTGAAAGAGCCGAGCAAGCTCCCATCCTATTTACTGTCCAACGGACAGCCATATTTAAACAGCTCAGCAGTTTAATTCTGCAGGCCGGCAGAACCATTTCTCATGGTATGCCGATCTTCAATGTTCACTGCCGCATGCTGATATATGCAGGTCAAAACACTATTTCAGACTATTTAAGTAGATTTTTTTCTCCACTTCAGTAGATTTTCTCCACTTGCAGAAAATCCACTTCCACCGGAGTGGAACGCCCGAATATACCGACCATTACTTTCAGTTTTCCTTTTTCAGTATTTACTTCTTCCACGGTTCCGGAAAACGTATCAAAAGGTCCTTCCACGATTCGTACTACCTCACCGACTGTGTAGCTATCCTTAGGACGAACAACCTTGTCAGTTTTAATATCTCCAGCTTTCTGGAAAATACTTTTCGCCTCTTCCGGTGCAATCGGACGCGGCTTGGAATCACCTGTGGTGCCGACAAAACCGGTTACTCCCTCTATTCTGCGAATCTGAGAACAGACGCCCTTCCAGCCGATCTGCGGAAGATCCATCTCCAGCAGTATATATCCGGGAAGAAACTTCTTAGTACTAACCTTTTTTTTGCCGTCCTTAACTTCAACGACCTCTTCGGATGGAACCTTTATATCAGAGACGACCTCCCCAACGGAAGGTTCTTTCATGAGTTTTCTGATCGTTTTTTCAATTTTATTCTCATACCCGGAATAGGTATGCAGCACGTACCATCCTTTAGCCATGATTACCTTCTTTCTTGTATCCTTCCCGTAATCGGCAGAAATTTCTGCTGCCGATTCAATTCATGCGGATTTCAAAACGGGTGACTCTATCACATCATATATGTATATTCACACGATACACATGCTTACTTATACTATACTGATACACCCGCAAACCCGCAGCTGCTGAACAACGCCGCATGCCGTGCATACAGACTAATACAGCATGCACGAATCATGTATTACCAGATCAGGTCAAGTCCACGCAGAAGTATAAAATCAAAAAAACCAAGCAGCACGGCAAAAATAATCATGGTAACTAAAACAACTTTTGTAGATGAAACCACAGTTTCTCTGCTCGGCCAAACAACCCGCTTCAACTCCCTGTAACTTTCTTTAAGAAACCGTATGATTTTTTTCACGCTGCACTCCTACTAGTTTTTATGGACAACGGATATCTCCAAATATGATTTGCATGTGCACTTCTTTTC
>JAIPFS010000069.1 GCA_021736545.1 Spirochaetia bacterium
CTGAAATCATTCAGGAAAATTGATGCAAATAACAAGTTCATCAACATGCAGATTGAAAAGCTCTCCTGAAAGAGACCTTCAGCACTATTTCTGCATTGGAAAGTATTTCTGCATTGGAAAGATAAGTATACAATCAAACAGTACGTAAAAGCAGCACCTATGGCTGTATTCCAGTTCTAAACAGCTGCTTCTGAATACAAGCAGCTGTGAAAAACGGAAATTAATTAACAATGAATAAACACAGCAATATACAGATGCAAGTACATGATCTACAGATTTCTTCACTGCTGCCTGAAGAAATCTGTGAAACACTCGAGCTGAAACAGTCCTTCAGGGGAAAGCAGATTTTCTCCTGGATTCATAAGGGCATTAATACATTTCATGACATGTCCAATATTCCCAAAACTCTCCGTGAACTGCTGGCAGAACGGTTTTCCGCACCTCAATCCATCACCTTGGATACAGTTCAGAAGGATCCTGACGGAACCATAAAAATCGCTCTCGGTCTTTCGGATGGAAACAGCGTAGAAGCTGTTCTGCTGGAGGACGTGAAAGGGCGTAGAACCGCCTGCATTTCCAGTCAGGTCGGATGCGCTATGGGCTGCCTGTTCTGCAGAACAGGAACCATGGGACTGATACGAAATCTCAGCGCATCGGAAATCATTGAACAGTACATTATTCTGAATACCGAGTTCGGTCCGGTTTCCCATATAGTTTTTATGGGGATGGGAGAACCTTTGGCTAATCTAGATGCTGTACGAAGGGCCATAGAGGTCTTCCGGCACCCTGATGGTTCATATATCAGTAAGCGAAAGATGACCATCTCAACCTGCGGGCTGACGCCGCAGATTATCAGCCTTGCTCAGGAAGGACCCCATGTCCGCATGGCACTTTCCCTGACCAGCGCTCGGGCGGAACTTCGCGATTATCTGATGCCCATCAGCAAGCGATATCCCCTCCATGAAGTCAAAGAAGCACTGCGTCTGTATCAGGAGGCTTTTTCTAAACGGATAACCCTGGAGTATGTACTGCTGAAAGGAATAAATGATGCAGATCGAGATGTGAAGGCTCTCAGACGATTTGCTGACGGGCTCCAGGTGGTGATCAACCTGATACCCTTTAATCCGGGAGCAAATCTCGATTTTCAAGAACCTTCTGCAAGGGACTTGGAAAAAATGGCAGGTAAGATTGAAGATGCCGGACTTGCAGTGACAAAACGTTTCAGAAAAGGCCGCTCCATAGATGGAGCCTGCGGGCAGTTGGCAACCAGCCTGAAGAAGAGGAGCCCATAACTCTCATGATTCCCCCTTGCTTCTCATGCCCTAACACTTCTCATGCCCTAACACTTCTCATGCCCTAACACTTCTCATGCCCTAACACTTCTCATGCCCTAACACTTCTTCTGCCCTAACTTAGCCTAGAGAACCCATTAAAACCAAAAAATCCAAAGCCTCAGCGTTCCAGGATTGCTCTGATCCTTCTGACACCTGCTGATGAAGACTGCTCTTTTTTTATTCTGAAAGTCCCCAGTTCGCCAGTATGCTCCACATGCGGACCTCCGCAGACTTCTTTTGAGTAATCTCCGATGCTGTACACCTTTACCTGCTCTTCATACTTATTGGTAAAAAAGGCTAAAGCACCCTGCTTCTGAGCCTCCTCTAATGAGAGAACTTCCATACTAACAGGCATATCCCGCTGAATTTGTTCATTTACAATCCTTTCAACCTCTTCAATCTGCTCCTTGGTCATTTTATCAGGATGCGTAAAGTCAAAACGCAGCCGGTCAGAGGTGATATTGCTCCCCTTCTGCTGCACATGGTCACCCAGAACAATTCTCAGGGCTTTGTGAAGAAGATGCGTGGCCGTATGGAGGGCTGTAGTCATTTCAGAGTGATCCGCCAGACCGCCTTTAAAGATTTTTTCCGCTCCCGCCCGGGAAGCCTGCTGATGTTTTTCAAAGGCCTTGTCAAAGCCGGCGCGGTCTACCGTAAAACCATGCTCATCAGCCAGTTCCTCGGTAATTTCTATGGGGAAGCCAAAGGTATCGTAGAGCTTAAAAGCTAAACGACCGGGAATTATGCGTTTTTTCCCCTTCAGCAGGTTCGGAAGCATCTTTTCAAACTCATGCTCCCCCTTCTGCAGGGTTTTCAGAAACTTCTGTTCCTCTTCAGGAAGCTCCATCATGATAAAATCACGCTTGTTTGCAAGTTCCGGATATGCAGAACTATATAAATTGATGACTACGTCCGCCAAATCCTTCAGGAAAAATGTATTAATCCCTAATTTACGACCGTGGCGTACAGCACGTCGGATAAGCCGCCGGAGGATATACCCCTGCCCCACATTGGATGGAGTAATCCCGAGCTCATCACCCAGAATAAATACTGCCGTCCGTATATGGTCCGATACAATCCTGATGGAAATATCGTATTCCTCTTGTTCTCCGTAGGTTTTCGAGGAGAGTTCTTCAATTTTCTGTATAATCGGCTGCAGGACCTCTATATCGTAGACAGAGTCCTTTCCCTGCAGAACAGCGACGGTCCGTTCGATGCCCATACCGGTGTCAACACATTTTCTCTCCAAAGCAGTATAGCTGCCATCCTTCTGCTTTACATACTGCATGAAAACATCATTCCATATTTCAAAATATTTTCCGCAGGAGCAGCCGGGTTTGCAGTCAGGACCACAGGAGGGCCTTCCAGTATCAATAAACATCTCGGTATCCGGTCCGCAAGGCCCGGTTTCGCCGGCGGGGCCCCACCAGTTATCTTCACGGCCGAAAAAGTATATCCGCTCTTCGGGAACTCCCAAGGATTTCCATATCTCTGCAGACTCATCATCCCGCGGTACGGAGTCATCACCAGCAAATACCGTTACAGAAAACAGTTCCGGATCTATACCCAGCCATTGAGGAGAGGTCAGAAACTCCCAGCTCATTTTTATAGCCTCTTCCTTGAAGTAGTCCCCCAGGGACCAGTTACCGAGCATTTCAAAAAAGGTAAGATGATGCGGGTCACCCACGGAATCAATGTCGCCGGTACGCAGACATTTCTGGTAATTGACCAGACGGCTGCCCGCAGGGTGTTTCTCTCCCAGGATATAGGGAACCAGAGGATGCATTCCAGCGGTGGTAAACAGCACAGTTGGATCATTTTCTGGAATCAGCGGTTTCCCGCTGATCTGAGCGTGGTCTTTGGATACAAAGAAGTCGATATATTTTTTTCTCAATTCGTTAGCTTTCATGGAGTGAATAGTATGGAAGAGATAAATTGTTGTCAATATATATTCATCTGTGATACAGTACTCTTATGCGATTTTATGTTTTCGGATTACTATACCTGCTTGCCGCCCCCTTCTCAATTTTGGCTGAAGGGGACTTAGGAACATATGACGACGGTACTTCCTCTTGTACCGACGAACGAAGCATTCTGATCTCAACTCAAGAGCCGGTGTACGGGACACTTATTACCGAGGGTGTCATGGAGATGGATCTGGAGTTTGAAGACCTTGGTGATATCGCCTTGTCGCCCCAGTATTTTAATTCCTGGCTCATTCCCGGGCTCAATGCCCTGAAAAATGTCTCGGATCCTTTAGGAAACTTCACTCATACAAGCTTTGATGAGGATAATTCATCTCTGGATGTGCATTATGACCTGCTTAAGCCTCTTACTATCCGAGATATCACATTTCCTTGTACCCTTGATGATGTTATGCGTCTAAATAACCATCTCTCTTTCACCATCAATCTTGCAGATAGTAATGCTGCAGTCAAATCTGCATATGTTGATTTCCACGCGGTGCGCTTAGATGATCTTACCACGAAAGTCTCTTTTACTGCATCCTTCACCTACAGAAAGCTGGTACGCTGGGTTCTTGATCTTGACGGATATTCGGAAAATATGAATAAGCGCATTTCAAGCAGTCTGCTCTACCTTCTTGATTTCGCAAGGAACTTTGCTGAAGCTGACCAGAGCAGTCAGTTTTCCCGGGAAGCGTACAACTGATAGCTGTTTCACTTCCGTTATACTTTGACAATATCATTTCCGGATGAGAGGAATCTCAAAAAGTTTTCCCAGGGGGCTTGACAATTCTTTCGATCTTACGTATAAATTTCCATGTTGCGTGCCGCTGTAGCTCAGTCGGTAGAGCAGAGGACTGAAAATCCTCGTGTCAACAGTTCGATTCTGTTCGGCGGCACAAACCAAGGCATCTAAGAAGTTCTTTTTGAACAACTTAGATGCCTTTTTTTCAGCTTATCAGCATGCAGCCCGCTTAGCTCTATATGTTTCCTACCGTAAAAATACCTAATGTTTTTGCTTTAACGATTACCGAACGTCAGTATAATGCACATATTGGAAAAAATTTCTTACGAAACATAAAAATTATTCGTTCAGCCATCCCTGAAATACGTAAAACTGAGTCTTAGTTCAGCATCATTTAAAAAAGCAGATATCTTTTCTGAAGCAGATCTTGACGTACAGTATACCTAATAGTACTATGCATTGAGATACAATGCATACAGAAGAAGGAAGAACAAGCAATGACACTTCCCAAAGACCTGGTTGCAGCCTCAGCTACACCAATTATTCTTGCAATACTGCAGAAAGAAGACACATACGGCTATGCTATCATCAGAAAAGTTCAGGAAATTTCAGACAATCAGATCGCCTGGACTGACGGTATGCTTTATCCCGTGCTGCACCGGCTAGAGTCAGCAGGCTTTATTGACTCCTATTGGAGGAAAGCGGAGAATGGCAGACGGCGGAAATACTACCACATTACCGCTTCCGGCGAGGAAGAGTGCGGAAGACTCATAAGCCAATGGTCTGTTGTGGAAAAAGCCCTTCAAATACTCTTAGAAGAAACACATACATAACCCCAAAGGAAAAATAATTTCACAAGGGGCAATAAAAGGAGATAAGTAGAATGTTCGACCTTGAATCGCAGATCCGCAAATGGAAAACCCATCTATTATCAGCAGGATCTTTAGGACATAGTGATATTGAGGAGCTTGAATCGCATCTGAGGGATAGTATTGATGAACTCACAGAACGGGAAATTACCCAGGAGGAAGCTTTTCTCATAGCCGTCAGACGTCTGGGTGATGTTTCAGTTATTCAAGATGAGTTCGCCAAGTTATCGACGGAAGATCTTTGGCGTCAACTGCTTGTGCCGGCAGATAATCCGCTGGCAGTGCGCAGGAATCGAATCGAACTCATCATTGTTATCGGACTGACGCTGTCTGCAGGACTCTTAAGCAAAATCCCTGCCCTTTTCGGCTTCGGCGACATAGAGACATACAATCTGCTGTATATGAAAAACGGAGGACTTTTTGCTTTTGCACCAGCGGCGATATATTTTATTTGGAAACGAAGCTTGCCCTTACTCCGCAGTTTTATAGTTTTAAGTATTTTCCCTCTCAGTGCATTTTTAATAAACCTTTATCCCTCTTATGAACCACATCACACGGAGTTTCTTACGGCCTTGCATATGCCGATAGCCTTGATTTTTCTGCTCCTGTACTTTTACGGCGGACCTGCAGTTAGAAATTCAAAATCAGATCAATTGAATGGACAAGCAGGTAAAAACCGCACAGGATGGCAAAACACAAACACCCGATTAAATTTTGTACGCTTTGCTGGAGAGACTTTTATTTATGCCGTGCTTATTGGACTTGGCGGTCTTGTTCTTACCTTAATCGGTGCAGGAACTTTCGAATTAATTGGTATTGATGTTTTTCCCTTCATATCGGCATGGGTTGCTCCATTCGGATTCTTCGGTCTCTTTACAGCAGCCGCATATCTTGTCGGCCAAAAGAAAAACTTAATAGAAAGCATCGCCCCGGTTTTAGCCAGGATATTCACTCCGCTATTTCTTCTGATTCTTCTCAGTCTTATTACCGCATACATCATACACCCGAAACAAGCTTATGAGAACAGGGACATGCTTATCTGGTTCGACCTGATCCTTGCCTTTGTCCTTGGACTTAGCCTCTACTCCATGAGTGCAAAAGATTATACGCATAGTACTACCTCTGAGCAATTTGTTGAGAACGGTTCATACGTAGATATTCTTCATAAACCTCATATGCTTTGGGACGCTTTAACCCTGGCGCTAATTCTATCTGCTGTTATTGTTGACGGAATAGCTCTGAGCGGTATTATAAGCCGCTTGTCCGCCTATGGTTTTTCACCTAACAAAACAGCTGCTCTGGGTGAAAATATCATCCTGCTGACAAATCTTATTCTTCTCATCACAGGTTATGTGAGATATTTTCAGGCCAAACAGTCTTTTCAGAAAATTGTAGAGGTGCAGATGCGTTTTCTGCCGGTCTATGCCGTCTGGGCGGCATGTGTAGTAATTGTATTCCCGCCGCTGTTCAATTTCAAATAGCTCATCTGCTGATGACTTCTTGATAAATTTCAAGGATATCGCTAAGGTATGCTGATGATGGAAGACAATACATGATGAAAGACGATACACTGCCTTACGAAATAAATCGCTACGGAGGAGCTCTTCTGGATAGCTCTCAGATATCCGGTACAGCCGAAAGCTTTTCCCAGCTGCTGGAGCGCAGTCTGCAGAAAATTCAGTCGGAAGGACTTCAGCTGGCGTGGCTCTTTCTGCCAATACAGCAGGCTTATCTTGTGCCCACTGCTGTCAGTCAAGGATTCATCTACCACCATGCAGATGAAACGGGTATTGAGCTTGTGCTGAAACTGCAGCAGACAGCGCCTATTCCCGGCTTCGCCACTCATTATATCGGCGCCGGCGGAGTTGTGCTGAACGAAAAACAGGAACTTTTAGTCATTCAGGAGCGGTATCATACGCGAAAGCATTTCAAGCTTCCCGGGGGCGCACTGAATCCCGGTGAACATATAGCTGACGGGGTAAAGCGGGAAGTCCTGGAAGAGACGGGAATTCATACGGAGTTTATCTCGCTGAACTGTTTCAGACACTGGCACGGCTACCGCTACGGCAAATCGGACATCTACTTCATCTGCCGACTGAAACCGCTCAGCTCAAAGATTGTTCTTGATCCGGCGGAGATTTCACATGCTGCCTGGATGCCGGCGGATACTTTTTTACAGCACCCTGATACGCACGCCTTCAACAGGAAGGCTGTAAGCGCCGCCCTGGCTGGGGAAGGTCTGAAAATTGAGGAGATCCCCGGTTTCTACAGCAGTGAGACCCATGAACTGTTTTTTT
>JAIPFS010000070.1 GCA_021736545.1 Spirochaetia bacterium
GGAGAGCTGCAGAATCAGCCGCCTCCCCCTAGCCGAAGAGCCCCTCTACCACAACAACACCTATCAGCCCATGGCCTGGGATGGCTTTACCCGCGAAGATATGGATCGTCTGAAGCGCCTCTCCCGGGAACTCTTCTGAGAACTTTTTTGAAATACAGATGAGATAAGGAAGCAGTGTGATAATTGCTTATTAATAATACCTATTGAATAACTAAATAAAAAATTCATGTAAACAAAATAAACCTTTTGAAAAATCTCAAAACCAGTAAAAAAATCTCTTGTGTCTCTTGAAAAAAAATTGTTTACAAATGAAAAAACCTATCCTATAATACATACATAGGATATGGTATCTAAGGAATGAATTCATACCATAATATCTTATGTTTTCGCCGTTTAAAATAAACACTGGCAGAAAGCTTTGTGATAGGCGTTTCGGTAAGGCTTAATTATTAAAGAGTAGCGTTTTTCCGGATGTTTTCAGCCGATCACTAAGTTTTATGCCAGCGTATTTGAAATAAAAATCTTACACGTTATGTGATCATTAAATTAACTTCTGTCTCTTTTCTGATCACATAAAACAATTCTTATTGAAGATATGAGAGGAGGCATCCAGTATGCCAATATCGCAGAAAGATAAAACTGTACAGCATCTCAAAATAATTATAGAGACTCTTAAGAATGAAGGGGAACATTTACTGCCTACAGAAAATCAGCTAGTGCAAAGTATAGGAGTCGGTAGAAATACCTTGCGGAACGCAGTAAATGAGTTAGTAGAATTAGGATTATTAAAGAAAATACAAGGTAAAGGAACTTTTATAAATGAACCTGTAACAAATATAATTTTTTCGAACTGGGCGGAGACAGAATTTACAGATATCCCCCTTATTCAGGAATATATCGATGCTTTTCAAATTCTTCATCCGGATATACAGATAACAAGTGAAAGTATTCCGTATACGCTCTATGTAAAAAGGATTCTGAGACATTTATTAAATAACGAACCTTTTGATGTTATGCAGATAACTCCATTCTGGCTCCAACGTTTCAAGCATTTAGATGCTTTATATCCTCTTACAGATTATTCAAAGTACCACTATATTGGAAATCAATATCAGCAGGCATTAGAATTGGAAGAGTTTGATGATGAGCTTTATGCTGTAAACTGGTCGCTCTGTCCCCAAGTTCTCTTCTGCAATAAACGAGTAATGGCGCAAGCTGGCTTAGATCCAAATAGACCTCCTGAAACAATGGATGATTTTGCTCGAATGAGCAGGCAAATAGCTGATGCCACTCCTAATGGGACATATGGTATCTGTCTCCCGCTTGATTCATATGCCTATAATTATCTCCAATTGTATCCCTTCCTCCTGGCTTTCGGCGGTGGTTTCAGCAATTCAATGAATAATTTTACCATAGAAAGCAGTGAGAATGTTGAAGCTCTCCAATGGTTGTCGGATCTCTATCAATACAGCGGTGCCGTAAATACGAGGAGTATAAATGGAGGTCGTGTTCTTTTTGCTTCCCATAAAGTTGGTTTTCTTATTGATGGGCCATACTGCAGGGGGCATTTACGTAGACTTAGCGGTGAAGGTAAGGATTTTGATGAAGAGTATCTGATTGCTCCAATTCCAAAAGGAAAAACGGGAAAAGGAGAAAGTATTCTGCTTACTCACTCTTTGGCAATTTCACGGCAAAGTAAGAATCCTGAGAAAGCTTTTAAATGGATCGAGTATCTGTCAAATAATGAAGAGAACGGCAAAAGATATTTTGAGGATTTTGGAATGATTCCCACCTCCCGGGATTTCTTGGAAAAGCCGTTTTATTCTCAGGATCCCTTTGCTTCGGTTTTAATCAGACAACTGGAAAATGTTTCCATTGGTCCTTTGAAGCATCCATTGTTTATCAAATCATTACCCTTCTTGCTGCAGATTATGCCGAGCATCATAATTAATGGAGAAGATCCTAAGGAAAAACTGAAATTTCTCGGTGAAGTAATTCGCATAATAGCGCGAGATAAAACTATGATTTATCTGTAATCATGAAAAATTTCTAAATGAAGATCCAAATGAAGATCCAAATGAAGAAATGAAGAGCTTCACTGGGAAGTATGATTGCAAAATTTACTGAATGGAATGTTTATGCATTGTCAGTAATGAAAAACGATTTAAAAACGGCATCTGCCGTAAAAAAATTTTGGAGGAAGAATATGAAAAAAAAGAACGTCTTATTGCTGCTTATGGTTATAATGATGCTCTTGCCGATGACACTGAGCGCAACTGGTCAAAAAGAAGGTCAGGCATCGGCGGAAGAGCAAAAGGTTCTCAACTACTATTGGAACCCTGATCACTTATACAACATTTATGATGAGGTGATCAATGAGTTTGCTGAGGAAAATGGCTATGCAGTAAACAGCCAAATCCTGAATTGGGGTGAATTCCAAACGAAAATCACTGCTGATTTCGCCGCTGGAACTGTACCGGATTTGATTGAAGTGCCGTCTCCCTGGATTGCCGAGTTTGCTTCTAAAGGGTTTCTTGAAGATTTGACGGAGGAGATTACATCTCATCCCAGCTATGATGACTTCTTTGAATCAACTTGGACGGAAGTTTCCTATGATGAAAAAATATATGGCATGAAGCTCCACCATACTTGCTTTGGGCTGTTTTACAATAAAGAGCATTTCAATAAAGCTGGTTTAGAACCTCCTGAGACATTAGAAGATCTCGTTAATGTGATCGATGTTATTGATAACAAGCTAGGTCCTGATATTCAGGCCTTCGGATTTGATCCCACCGGACAATATTTAATCCCCTTTCTTGCCAGTGCGGAAACCCCCTATCTGATAGAAGATGGAGCATCAGCTCTAGATACCCCGGCAGTCCGGAAAACATTAAAGACGCTGCAGAATATTGCGAACAGTGGGAAAGTCTTTGTACCTGATCCGGGTAGTGAAGATACTCGAGGAGATGTGAGAATCCTGTTTCTAACAGGTAAAATTTCTATGATGATCAGCGGTCCATGGGAGATCGGCAATATAAAGAATAACTATCCTGACCTTGATTACGGTTTGGTAATGGTTCCGCATCTTTCCGGAGTAGAGCCGAGGACATTAACAGCTGGAACCGGTTTGGCTATTCCGAAAGGGGCAAAAATACCAAAAGATAAGATTTTTGAATTGATGACACGTTTAACAGATACAGATACTGAAGTTGCTGCAACTCTGGAGGCTGGTATGCTTATGCCGAGGGCCTCATGGGCTGAGGATCCTCGTGTTGCCGAAGAAAAAGCTGTTAAGCTTTTTGGTAAAGTTCTACCTTATGCAACTCCCTTTGATATTGGTGTAAGAAAAGTAGGATTGCCGGAAATTACGTGGGGCGGTTCTGTTTTCTCTAAAATGTATCAGAAAATGCTTTATACCGATAAAAGTATGGATGATGCCTTAAATGAGTATATCAAAGAGACCAATCGTCTACTGAAATAACAAAGAAAAAACATTTGGGATTACTCATTTTAAGAAATCCTAAAGTATTTAAAGAAAAAGCGTTTTGCCGCCTGTGTAAAAGCAGGCGGTATAGCGCAAAAGCATTTTGGAGGATTAGTGTGTCTTCTTTGAAAGCAAACAGTGTGAATAAAGAAAAGCTGAAACGGTATATCTTCGGATATTTATGTATATTACCTGCATTCTTTTTCTTTATGCTGTTTTTCCTTACGCCTTTATTTAAGGGTATCGTTGTAAGTTTAAAACAGTATTCCAGCGGAGAATTACAATTTGTCGGCTTTGCGAATTATATACGTGTTTTTACGGATCCGGAATTTTGGAATTCTCTGCGAGTGAGTATAGTATTCACTGTCTTTTTTATCATTTTCAGTGCGGGATTAGGCTTGCTGCTGGGACTCTATTTAGTGGAACGCAGACGCTTCTATCTATTTATTGTAGCTGCTTTTTTTGTGCCATATATTTCTACGCCTGTTATTGGTGCGCTTGTATGGAAAAATATCCTTGCAGATCCCTATGGTATTTTTAATACTTTTATTGGATTATTCGGGCTTGAGCCAATATCTTGGTTTAAGAATCCGAGGTTAGCTATGGCCTCTCTCATAATAATTCAAGTCTGGTATACCATGGGGTATAATGCTGTTCTCTTTCTTGCAGGCCTTCAGGCTATTCCGAAAAGCTATTTTGAGGCATCAGATCTGGAAGGAAGTACTTTTATCCAAAAGATGCGTTTTATTATACTTCCTCTACTGATTCCTACCCTTGTTTTTGTCATTACCATCTCAACTCTATATGGATTTGTTAATTCATATGTTCTTGCGAAGCTTATTACAAATAACGGTCCTTTTCAGGCCACAAATGTCATGATGTCGTATATTTTTGATTTAGGTTTCAATAGGTTTGATTTACCTCGGGCAAATGCAGTTACCATGGTTGTTTTTGTTTTATTTGTCTTCCTTGCCTTCATTCAGTTTCGTTATCAGAACAAACATTACCATGGACTTGATTAGGGGGATCCATATATGAAAAAACATACAGTTAAAAATATATATAAAGACATACTAATACTTATTGCAGCGATAATCATGGCATTTCCCTTTCTTTATTTAATAAAACTTTCTCTGCAGCCGACTCAAGATGTTATGCAGCTGCCTATATTATTTATTCCCAGCAGTCTGCATTTTGAAAATTTATGGAAGGTAAATGAACTAATCCCTGTACTGAGATTTTTTAATAATACTGTTCTTTATGCTGTTAGTACCACCGTTCTAACCATTACTACAGGGACTATGGCTGCTTATGCCTTAGCAAAACTGGATTTGCCTGGTAGCAAGCTGATTATGCTGTGCTTTATATCTTCAGTGCTGCTTCCTCCAGAAATACGAGCCATTCCGATGTATACGCTTGTTTCAGGATTTGGATGGATTGATACATGGAAAGGTATGATTATTCCTATGGCTTCTACCGGTTTTTCAATATTTTTTCTTTATCAGTATTTAATTACTATTCCGACAGAGATTCTAGAATCTGCCAGAATTGACGGAGCCAGTGAGTTGAGAATAATGGTTTCCATTGCTATACCCATGTCTGTAACCGCTATTGCCTCGATGGCTCTTTATAATTTTTTATTTCGCTGGAGAGGATTTATTTGGCCCTTAATCATGACGAGAGGAAAGGTTACCACCCTATCAGTTGGGCTTTCGCAGTTGAAAACAGGAGAACAGCTGACACAATGGAATATGATTGCATCAGCCACAATGTATACATTTATTCCTGCTCTTCTTCTTTTTCTTTTCTTAAGAAAATACATTTTCCAAGCAATTTCTATGAATTTGAAATAATGTACCCTCACTGTATTCAACATAGTGAGTATAAACTAAGTTTTTTGAGGTTAAGCAATGAAAAAATATAATATAATTTTCTTTTTTTCTGACCAGCAGCGCTGGGATACCTGCGGCTGTTATGGACAGAAATTGAATGTCACTCCTCATCTTGATGCTATGGCAAAGGAAGGAGTTCTTTTTGAAAATGCATATACCTGTCAACCCGTCTGCGGACCTGCAAGATCATGTCTGCAGACAGGTAAATATGCCACAGAAACGGGTTGTTACAGAAATGATATTGGATTGCTTCAAGATGAGAAAACGATAGCGCACCATTTTCAGGAAAACGGGTATCGGACCGGATATATTGGTAAATGGCATCTTGCTTCCACAAATTCGAATGATAGCGATGCAGCTTTATACAGCAGTTCAGATAAAAAAACTGCGGTATATGATTCTAAGAATGCAAAGGAAATGAATAGCGCCAAATTTAATCGTCGTCCATCAGTGGATTTTCACAAAGCCCCTGTACCAATACCGTATCGAGGGGGCTGGAAGGATCAATGGATTGTTAGTGATGTGCTCGAGTTTACTTCCCATGGTTATGACGGCTATATGTTTGATAAAGATAATAATAAAAAGTTTTTTCCAGAAGGCAGGTATCGTCCGGATGCACAGACAGACTGGGTTCTAGATACATTGGAAGATTGGTCAAAAAGTCCTGAAGATCCATTTTTTTTGTTCGTATCCTATATTGAGCCGCACCATCAGAATGATCATAATCGATATGAAGGTCCCGAAGGATCAAAAGAAACGTTTGGCAACTATGAGATTCCGGGGGATTTAAAAGGACATGCAGGGGATTGGGAAGAGAATTATCCTGATTATTTGGGAGCAATCAACAGCCTGGATAAGAATCTTGGAAGAATTAGGAATAAACTGCAGGAATGCGGTATTTCAGAGAATACCATCATTATTTATGGAAGTGATCATGGTTCGCATTTTCGAACGAGGAATAATGAGTATAAGCGCTCATGTCATCAGGCAAGTACCCATGTCCCCTTAGTGATATATCATCCGGATAAGTCTCACGGAGTAAGAATCAGCAATATGATAAGTTTGATTGATCTACCAGCGACTTTTCTCGCCCTTACAGGTATAGATCGGCCATATACATTCAAGGGAAGATCTTTGAAACCCTTCATTGAGAAAGGGGAAGATCTTGAAGATTGGGATGATGTGGTATTTTTGCAGATAAGTGAATCACAAATAGGAAGGGCTGTCAGGACAAAACGCTGGTGTTATTGCGTAACCGCCCAAGACGGGGATCCCTGGAATGACATGGATAGTGATGTCTACCAGGAGGCGTATCTCTATGATTTGTATAATGATCCTCATGAAAGAAACAATATTGTACATGAAGAGCAATACAATGATGTGAAAAAGAAGCTTCGGAAAAAACTTTTAGAAAAGATGCAGGAGGCAGGTGAACAGCTGCCTTCAATTACCACCGTTTAACAGTGATAGATTAAAGCTGAACCCCGTATGGTTTTTAACACAATATTTTACTGCAGCTCAACGCCGCGGGTAGCGATAATACTGCAGTCGGTGCCGCCCGGATTTCTGATGATGATGTCGCCGATGCTGACCGGGGCGGTAATGGTGGTATTCCGAAGCTGATTCATCACTTTGGAGAAGCTTTCCAGCGGTATAGGGCGGTCGCTGCGTACGCTGGCCAGGGGATCTCTGCCGCCGATGACG
>JAIPFS010000071.1 GCA_021736545.1 Spirochaetia bacterium
ACGGCAAGTAAATCTCAGCTGATTGGAGTAATGCTTCCGGATTTGCAAAACCCTTACTTTACTGAAATACTTTTTCATCTGGAGCGCATATGTGCTTATCACGGTTACAATATCCTAGTTGCAAATTCAAATGGAGAACAGCAGCGGGAGAAGTCAATTATTCGAGCCCTTAAGGCACGTCAGATTGATGGTCTGCTAGTAGGAGTAGCACATCCGGAATCAGAGATAGTAGCTGCATTACGTGAGGATAAAAGCCTTCCGAAGGTAGTAATAACACAAGAGCATGAAGGTATTGATTGTGTTGCTGTATCGCATGAAGCGGGCGGGAAACTTGCTGCGGAATACTTTCTTGATACAGGAGTGAATGAATTTGTCTTTTTTGGTACGTCTTATGATCCTAAGTTTCTCGGATATAATAAAAGGTTGAGGGAAAACGGGGTTGAGTCAGAGAAGATTCATGTTATCGGGAATGAGGACTGGTTTTTTCAGACGAAACAAAGGGCATATAGGGTACTGAGTCAGTATTTAAGAAGTGAAAAACTTGAAGGAAAAACAGGAGTATACTGCGTTGGGGATATTTATGCAGTGGGAGTGATTCAGGCGGCGCTTGATCTCAAAATGCGTATACCAGAGGATATTTCTATTGTAGGGTTTGACAATATTTTCATTTGCGACGCAGTAACACCAAGGTTGACGTCAATATCGCAACCTATAGAACAAATCGCTGAAAGTGCTGTTGATATACTGCTTAGACAGATTAATTCAGAGACTGAAGATGATGCAGAAGCGCAGCATGTTGTCTTTCAGCCAGAACTTATCAGGAGGGATACATGATGCAGAAAATGAGAGTAATTTTATATAAAATGGAAGCGTATTCAATATATTCATAAAGTTTCAAAAGCACGATGGAAACCTGTACATATAGATGAACGTTTATGAGGAAGCAGGAAATAGATTTAAAAACGAGAGGAAGGCAATTGGAGAAGACACATACACATGCACAGCAGCTGAGACAATACTATGAACCCCATCGCCCGCAGATACACTTTTCACCGAAGAAGAACTGGATGAACGATCCGAACGGTTGTGTCTACTTTAACGGTTTGTATCACCTCTATTTTCAGTACCATCCCTACAGTACGGACTGGGGACCTATGCACTGGGGACATGCGGTTAGTGAAGATCTCCTTCACTGGAAAGAACAGCCCGTCGCGCTCTATCCGCCGAGTGAGCAGGCAATGGCATTTTCCGGATCAGCAGTGGTTGATAAAGAGAACAGTTCAGGTCTTTTTTCTGAGATATCTGGTAAACAGGGGATAGTTGCGGTGTATACCGAACACTTCATGAAACACCACAAAAGCGGTGAGCAGCTTCAGAGACAGTGTCTTGCATACAGTACGGATAATGGAAAAACACTGAAAAGCTTTTCGGCAAATCCAATTCTTGAATATGAAGGAGTAAGGGATTTCCGAGACCCGAAAATCATTCGGCATCAGGAAAGCGACGCATGGATTATGATCATTGCAAAAGGTGAGAGAATTGAACTCTATAGGAGTAATAACCTGATGCGGTGGGAGAAGAGCGATTCCTTCAGCCTAGAGGGCTTGAGTACGGACAATCTCTATGAATGTCCCGATTTGATTTCAATTGATTCAGAGGATGGCAGATATTGGCTGGTCATTGCAAGCCTCTATACCTACGAAGAGGCAGTGAAGGGAGTGTCCGTCTATGCAGTCGGAACTTTTGACGGATACAAATTTCTCCAGAAGGAACCGGTGAAAATTATTGATTCCGGATATGATTTCTATGCCATGCAGTCCTGGTCTGATATGCCTGACGAAAGACGGGTCTGGATAGGATGGATGAATCATTGGGCTTATGCACACACAGCTCCTACGCGTCCATGGAGAGGGATGATGTCGATTCCAAGAGAGTTGAGTATCCGTCGAAAAGACAACGGTGAACATAGGCTTACGCAGGCGCCTGTGCAGGAGATTGCAAAGCTCAGATCTGCAAAACTTTGTCTAGATGTCAGTGAAGACGGACATTCAGGCATAACATCGTTCAGGACAGACGGAGCGCTTGAAATACGTGCAGAGATCTCTGCGCGAAGCGATGAAACGCCGCCGCTCAGGAATCAGCAGAATAATTCTTATGATAAAACGATAGGGGATGAATATCGATCATACGAACTGGAATTTGTTTTCAGGGGAAAGAATTCGGGGCAACTGAAGATTTGCTTCGATTTGATGAGAGGTGAAGTGATAGTCGACAGGAAGAATGCGTTTTATGATCATCCTGATGCGCCCTTTGTCTCAGTTGTCAGGGCGAAAATCCCCGAGCGCGGTCAGAAAGCGAAAACAGGTGATCTGGATGTCCAGATTCTGCTTGATCAGTCTGTCCTTGAGATATTTGCAGGAAAGGGAGAGCTTGCGGTTTCATCGGTCTTTTTCAGTGAAGAGCCCTTATACGAGGTGGAAGTCAGAGGTTTTGATTATCTTTCATCCTATAAGATCTTTGAGCTTCGATCCATCTGGGAAGATGAGAAATATGTTCCAGTGCAGTGAACGGGAACTGCCTAATGCCGTCTACGTATTCAAGTATGCATTTAAATATGCATTCAAGGTACAGAATGAAGTGCGGCGGTTTGAAAATAGATGCAGAGATGCAGCCCGATGCGGACTGCATATGCAGAATATGAAAAAACAGATGACAAAACAAGGAGGATGTCATGGTTAAGAAAACAGTAATTGTAATGGCAATGATGATTGCGCTCGTATCACCGATTTTTGCGCAGGGTGGGCAGGAAGCTGCTGAAGCTGATACAGTCAGTGTTATGTTTCAAGGTGGAGAACCTGAGCAGGCAGCAGTAAAGGCTGCACTTGAGCGGTTTCAGGAAGAGTCGGGTATTACCGTTGAAGCACTGTATACGCCTCATGGTGGATATAATCAGAAACTTTCCGGTTATATCAATTCTGGGGATATGCCTGATATTATTCAACTGGATGCACCCTATCTCTCGAATTATGTTTGGAGTGGTGTTGTAGAACCTATTGCTGATTATATAAGTCCATCAGTGATTGCAGATATGACTGAATCAAACAAAACCCAATGTACGTATCCCATAGATAATGAACTCTATGCCGTCAGTCATCAGGATAGTACGATTGTTCTGTATGCTAATAAAGCATACCTGGAAAGAGTAGGAGCTCGGATTCCTGAATCTCCTGATGATGCCTGGTCTATTGATGAATTTGAGCAGGTTCTATCTGATCTTGCTTCTTTACCGGAGGTTATGTGGCCGCTTGATATTATGAATGCCTATGGTACAAGAACTGAGTGGGGTACATTCGGATTCAGCCCAATGTTTCAGTCTGCAGGTACCGGACTTATTGACAGAAACAACTGGAAATCTGAAGGGGTAATGAATTCTAAAGAAAATATTACATTTGCTGAACGTCTGCAGGGCTGGGCACAGAATGATTGGTTTGTTCCTGCTAGTGCAGGAGATAATCAGTTCTTTAATAGTGACAGAGCAGCTGCAATGGCATGGTGCGGACATTGGTTGTGGCCTGCTGCAGAGCAGGCTCTGGGGGATGATCTAGTCGTTCTTCCGCTTCCTGATTTTGGCAATGGGACAGTTTCTCCTAATGGTTCATGGGTGTGGGCAATTACATCTAAAGGGAAAAACAAAGAAGGAGCTGCTCAACTGCTTGAATTCATTCTTTCTGATATGGATTTCTATAACGATCTGAAAGCTTTGAATGTTTTTCCGGGAACAAAAACATTCCTGTCAATATCAGATGTGTATAAAGATGCTGATAAAATGGCTGTAGCCATGGAGCAAGCAGCTAAAACTGCAGTATCCAGACCTCAGCATCCAGCATATCCGACAATTACGAAAAGTTTTGCTCAAGCCTTCGATGATATCATTAATGGCGGAGTGAACCCTGCTAAAGTATTGTCGAATGCAGCTGAAGAAATTGATGAGGACATTAAGGATAACGATGGATATCCTCCTTTTGGAGAATAGTGTATGAAATAAGGGAGGGTATATCCCCTCCCTGTATTTTCCCTTATATTCCAGAAGTTTTTGCGCCCTTTCTGAATTGTCTGCTTAGTACTTCTAAACGGAATTGTAAAATATGAGTTACAATAAGGGCTTGAATTAAGTGCTTATATTAAGGGGTTAAATTAAGGGCTTATAAAAAAAGGAGGATTTCATGACTACTATAAGAAAGCAGAAAATACAGGAGGTGCTGATGGTGTCTCCCGCATTGATTCTGCTGATAATATTTCTTGTAGTTCCCTTTTTCGTCTCAATCTCACTTTCATTTACTAATCAAAGACTTGTTCAAGGCCCTGTTGCAGCAAAATATATTGCTTTTAGAAATTATGCCCAAATTCTTGGTGACAGACATTTTTGGCAGGCTTTCTACAATGTTGGTCGATTTACTCTATTTATTCTTCCGCTGCAATGTGGTTTGGCTCTGTTATTTGCATCAATGCTTAATAAACAGCAGGTATTGAAAGGATTTCTTCGATCAATGTACTTTCTTCCGTTTATTACTCCTATGGTTATTGTTACAGTCATATGGAAAACGATGTATCAGTATCCTAAAGGAATCTTTAACTATGTACTTGGGATTATTTCCGGTGGTATGATTCAACCTGTAGAATGGTTGGGAACAGCTGCAACAGCTATGCCGGCTATTGTCATTCTTTCTGCATGGCAGGCCTATGGTTTCCAGATGATTATCTATTTAGGTGGGCTTAAGGGAATTCCGGATGAGCTGTATGAAGCTTCAAATATTGATGGTGCAAATAAAATACAGCAGTTTTTCCATATTACGTGGCCGGGGCTGCGGGAAACGAACATTCTTATTCTTATCATAACAACTATTCAAGCATTAAAACTCTTCACCCAAGTCAACATTCTTACCCAAGGTGGGCCAAATGGTTCGACAAATACGCTGGTTCATTATATTTATGATGCGGGGTTTGTCGGGCAGAAAATTGGATATTCATCTGCAGCATCTGTGCTCCTCTTCGTCATCGTGGTGATGATATTCCTGGTTCAACGTAGAGTTGTTGAAGGTACGCCAGTACGGAAAACAAGGAGGAAGTCATGACGCAGAATGATAAACGATTTGATCGCATAAAAGCAGCTATATTAATCTGTATCGGAATAATTTTCATTTCTCCGCTTTTTCTGATGATTGTTTCAAGTCTTAAAGACGATAGACTTCAGATTATGGAAGATATAGGATCAATTAAAGCTTTCTGGGTCTCTAATCCGACATTGAACAACTTTGTCGAAATACTAAATCCAAGTTCTCTACAGAATTTTGGAATGTACTTTCGTAATTCTGTCATTATTCTTGCATTAACTGCTATCGGTACTATTGTGATTTCTTCAATGGCAGGTTATACATTGCTGCGAGGCAGAATGAAGATGCACAAGATCCTGCTCCCTGTAATCATTTCTCTATATATAATTCCGCTTGAAGCAATAATGCTGCCTTTGCTGTACCAGTCAATAAAAATGGGACTTATTGATACCTTTGTTATACAAATACTTCCATTTATTGCCAGTCCTATGTATATTTTCCTTTTCTATCAATTTATGAAGCAGGTTCCTCATTCTATTGGTGAAGCTGCTTTTATTGAAGGGGCCTCATTCTGGCGTGTATATAAGGATATTTATTTGCCGATAAATACATCTGCTATAGCTACGGTTGCTATACTTCAAGGTATGGATTCATGGAATCAGTATTTCTGGCCTCTCCTAGTAACCCAATCGGATAGAGTGAGACCAATATCTGTAGCTATTGCTTCATTTTCTCAGGTTGGAACAATCTATTGGGATAGATTGATGGCGGCATCTGTTCTTATGATGCTTCCCGTTCTTATCTTTTTTCTGATTTTTCAGAGGTTCTTTATTGCTTCTATTGCAAGTTCGGCTGTGAAGGGCTGATTTTGAGGTATATACGCTGTCAAAAAGCTTGGTGATAAGCTGAAAATATCCTGAAAAACGCTTATCACCGATGAACCAGCCATACCGAAAAGTCTATCACTAAGTTTTTTGCCAGCGTTTGAGGTATTAAAAAGGTATTTCCCACTGTGAATGGCAGTGAATGCTGAACTAAGATTGTTTGGAGATCTGCATAGATACCCAAGCAAAAAATACAATTATACACTATTTCTCTTGTCGAAGGTGAGTCTTCCCGCTTGCCTTCGATCTTTTTCTCTGCTATATATATATTTAAATATACGACAATCGAACTTTACATGAATTTCTGAAACCTGAAAATGGAGACCTGTATGTATCTCAGTATTATCCGCAATGACGTGAAAAGAAACAAAGCTGTCACGCTGACAACAATGATATTTATTGCGGCGGCGGCGATGCTTGTTTCGCTTGCGGCAATACTCATTGTCAATCTTTCAGGTGCAATAGATAGCATGATGAGACAAGCAGAAACACCCCATTTTATGCAGATGCATTCGGGAGAACTGGATTCTGCACGTTTATCAGACTTTGTGAAACAGCATAATGAGATTGAAGAATTTCAGATACTTGAATTTCTCAACCTTGACGGTTCAGAGTTTATCTTTGAAGAGCAGACGCTTGCTGACAGCGTTCAGGATAACGGTATATCTGTGCAGAGTGAAAAATTTGATTATCTTCTTGATCTGGAAGGGGAGCTTATTCAGGTATCTGTCGGGGAGATCTATGTGCCGCTATGCTATATGCAGGACGGCTCAGCAGAAATCGGCGATATGATGACCGTGGCCGACAAGAAACTGAGAGTTGCGGGTTTTCTTCGAGATTCTCAAATGAACTCGCTGCTTGCATCTTCAAAGCGCTTTCTTGTGAGTGAGCAAGATTTTGCTGAAATTGAAGATGCTGGAAGTATTGAGTACCTGATAGAATTCCGTTTGAAGGATCAGGCAGACCTCGGTGCTTTTGAATCTGCCTATATCTCTGCAGATATTGATGCGAATGGGCCGACGATTACGTATCCGCTTTTCAAAATGATGAATGCCATTTCTGACGGAAT
>JAIPFS010000072.1 GCA_021736545.1 Spirochaetia bacterium
TCTCCTCCCAGCTGAAGTCCCTGTTGTTATCAAACTCCAGTTCTCTCTTAATATTCTGCAGAATATGCATTCCCGCAGAATTCTTCAGCAGAGTGATGCTTTTTCCGAATCCGCCTTCATTGGCAAAACCCTGTTTATAAACCCTGTCATTGATTATGGGTTCATGAATTTCCGTACCAATAAGCGACCAGGTTCCAGAACTGATAAAAGCAAAATCCTGCTCTTCTGTAGGAACCGAAACAACAGCGGCAGCAGTATCATGGGAAGGAACACAGACGGCAGGAATGCTCCTGTCGAGAGAAAATTTTTCGCTTAATTCATCACGCAGCTCTCCTCTGACCGCTGCATGCTGCACTATTGGGGGAAAGAGTTTTCTAGAAAAACCTGTATCCTGCAGAACCTGCTCAGAATAATCCCGGCTGCGCATATCAAGCAGCTGCATGGTGCTGGCAATTGATGTTTCTGTGTTCATTTTCCCGGTAAACAGATAGTTCAACAGATCCGGAATGAGCAGAATGCTTTCTGCCTGGGCTAAGTACTCAGGAATTTCTTGGCGTATGCCCATAAGCTGGTAAATCGAATTCATCGGGTGATTCTGTATTCCCGTATTTTTGAACATGCGTTGGTGCTGCTGTTCATTCAAACTATCCATACCGATGGCTCCAAGGGGATTACGGTAACAAAGCGGATTTGCCAGCATCTCTCCAGCTTTGCCGATACATCCAAAATCGATTCCCCATGTGGATATACCGAAAGAGCGAATTTCCGCTGCATCAACTGCTGTTTTAAAGCCCTTCTGCATCTCGGAAAAAATATTCAGTATGTCCCAATAATCATACTTCATACAGCGTATTGCTTTATTCGACACCTGATGAACAACTTCAGTACTGATATGAGAACCGTCAAAGATACCGATAACGGTTCTTACCGATGAATTTCCACAATCAAAACCAATATATTGAGATTTTTCAGACATGTGACCCTCCCTTTCTCCTGTCGATTAAAAAGTTTATTACCATTACTGCAATCATGATGATACCCCATATTGCTGTTGTCATAAAGGAGCTTACCCGCATCAAGTTTAAGCCGCTTGAAATCATCTGTAATGTCACTAGAGAAATGATAACACCGGAGACTTTACCAAAACCGCCTTCATTGTCGACTCCGCCTAGTACAACAGCGAGGATCGCTACAAGAAGATATGAATCCCCGTATCCTGCACGAGCTGAGTTGAAACGGGATATCATTACTAATGAAGCTGCACCAGAATAGAGTCCAGATATCAAGTATGTCCGAACAATGACTGCTGGATTATTTATACCGGAAAATTTTGCAGCTGTTTCATTTGAACCAAGCATATACATACTGAATCCAGTTGTTGTTTTGTTAAGAATTATCGACATAAGGAATGCCATTGCAGCAAAAATTAAAAGCGGAAAAGGTATTGCAGCAATAGTGCCATTGCCTATGAAACGAACAGCATCAGGAAAACCTGAAATCACATAGCCTTTTGTCACAACAATAGTTATTCCATTCAGCAGGGTCATGGTTCCCAAAGTTGCAAGAATCGGCGTAATTCCGACATAAGCTACTAAGCTTCCATTTACTATACCTATTACTGCAGATACAGCAAAAGCTGCTGAAACGGCAAGAAAAATAGTCCCCGCGGAAACTGTATCTCCTGAATTTGTAAGTATTAAGGCAGCAGTTATTCCTGACATATTTGCTGTAGCGATAATAGAAAGATTAATTCCGCCGGTAAGCATAACTACCATCATGGCCAAGGCAAAAAGCCCAAGTTCAGGCAGCTGAAATGCCATACTCTGTACATTATTCAAAGAAAGAAAAGCAGACTGATTTATTGACACCATAAGAATAAGCACTGCAAACATTATTATTGTAAGAACTGTTGCATCATTTTTCTTTAACTGTATTTTTTTCATAAATTACTCCAGTTTCCCTTGTAAAGAAGACGACTGCCCCATTTCTTCAGTTTGGAGATCATCTATATCAATTTTTGAAGCTCGAGCTTCTTTCAACCTCCGATACGAGCTGAACCCCACGCTGATAATAATGACAAGACCAACAAAAACATCATACCACACAGCTGAGATTTTCATTAATGTCATTCCATTCTGCACTATTGCAAGAAGCATAACCCCGAGAAAAGTCCCAAGTACTGTACCGAAACCTCCTGCCAGACTCGCCCCGCCCAGAACTACAGCAGCTATAACACTCAATTCCTTTCCAACAATTGAATTAGGTGCTACTGTCTGCACTTGAAGCGCCTGAACTATTCCAGCAATAGCAGCCATAGCCCCCATACATGCATAAATGAAAATATGTATTCGACCTACATTGAAGCCTACTCGGTCGGCAGAAACTATGTCGCCTCCTATGGCATATATGCCCCTTCCCAATTTAGTAAAATTAAGCAGAAATGACGCAATAAGCATCAGCACAATCCAAATAACTGTTATTATAGACACCCCATAAGGCATGCCGTCGGCATTCATCAATGTCAGCACGCGAACTTCGGCAAAACTGCGAAAAAAATCCGGCAGTGCATATATCCATTTACCTTTTGTAAACACAATGAGAAGACCATAATAGATATTCATAGTTGCAATCGTGGTAATGATTGGGGATATTTTAAAATGATGTATGAGAATACCATTAACTGAACCCAAGATAATACCGATAAGCACAGCCAAGAGAAAGGCCGTAAACATGGAGCCCCCTAGACTGATGCAAATAATGACAGTTACATATTCTGCTATAGTTGCCGTAGCTGCAAAAGATATATCAATTCCCCCGGATATTAAAACCATCAATACCCCAATTGCAAGAATTCCGGTAAATGCATGGCTCTTCAGCAAATCAAAGGCATTTTCCAGAGTAAGAAAATTGGGATTAACACTGGAAATGATGATGCTGAACAAGACAATTATTAGAAAAACATATGTTTCATGTCTCTGGATAAATTTCTTCATGAATGCCCCTCACTAAACTCCGCTTGACTCGATGCATGCTTGAATTTCTTCTTCCTGTGTATACTGCGAATTGAATTCGCGCAAAATTCGTCCTTTATTCATGACAATTACTCGGTTACAATTGTAGAGGACCTCGGATATTTCATCTGAAATAATAATTACACCCATCCCCTTATGAGCGAGTTCCTTAATTACAGTGTGAATACTTGATTTTGCAGCAACATCAATACCAACAGTAGGATTGTCCAGAATAAACAATTTCGGGTCTGTGGCAATCCATTTAGCTAGGACAACACGCTGCTGGTTTCCTCCGGAAAGGGTTTTTACCGGAGATTCAACTGATGGCACCTTTATTCCCAGGTCCTTGACCCATTTTGAAATTTGCTTTTCATGGAGTTTCTTATCCATGAAGTGCATATTCGTAAGCATGCGGTCGATTATTGTCATAATGATATTACTGCCCACTGGCTGATCCAGAACAAGTCCTTCAACTAAACGATTTTCAGGTACATAGGCAATCCGTTTGTCCATGGCTTTTTTCACTGAGTCAAGAATAACTTTTTCCCCATCAATATAGATTTCTCCAGAATCAAGCATATTCATTCCGAATAATGCCAGTGCCAGTTCCGTCCTTCCTGAACCGAGCAGCCCTGTGATTCCTACAATTTCTCCAGGATAAACAGTCAAATCAATATTTGCAAAATTACCGGCTTTAGAAGCCCTGCGGACATCAATTATCGGTTTCACAGCAGTATCCGCTGTTATATGATACGGAGTATATGTCGTAGTAGTACCTGTCATATACTCTTCAAGCTTTTTATCATCTATCTCGCTTGCAGAAAAACTGCCTACATTCCTGCCATCCCGAAGAACAGTCACACGCTGTGCAACTTGTATGACTTCATTCAATTTGTGGCTGATAAACAATGTTGCAATCCCTTTCTTCTGAAGATCAAGAACAACTGCTAAAAGGGCATCAACCTCTTTTTTTGTCAATGCCGTTGTCGGTTCATCCATGATAAGCAGACGAACATTACCAGTTAGGGCGCGACAAATAGCCACAAGCTGCTGATCAGCCATAGTAAGTTTAGATATCTGCATATCCAGGTTAATGTCCACATTGATTCTAGCCATGGCTTTTTCAGCTGCGACTCGTGCTTTCTTCCATGAAATCAGCTGTTTTCCGGAAGAGATAAGCTCACTCATTGCTATATTTTCCTGAACCGTTAAATTCGGAAACAGGGATAAGTCTTGATAAATTACTTCAACTCCATATCCTATTGATTCTGCCGAATGCAGACGGGAAACCTTGTGCCCTGCAATTTCAATCTCAGCTCCTGCTTCGGGTGTCTCCACTCCTGATATTATTTTAACCAGTGTAGACTTTCCAGAACCATTCATTCCGGCTAGACAATGAATTTCTCCCTCTCGAATATGAAAATCTACTTCATCTAAGGCTTTGACGCCTGTATACTGCTTATTTATATGTCTCATGGATAGAAAAAAGTTTTCCATAGAGCCTCTCTTTTTTCATGATGCCTGCTGTATAGCAATTGTCTACAGCAAATGAAGATAATCATCTTGTGAGTTATGAAAGAGCTTCAGCCTGCCTAAGCAGGGGCTGAAGCTCCATTTCTTTCTGCAACTTCTCTACACAAACGATGCTTTTGCTTTCTTACATTGAAAACTGCCATATACAGGACCTGAACAGGTCTTTATATACACTTTATATACACCTTACATCCTTTATACACGCAAAGCTGCACTTCCGAGTCCCTCTTATACAGAGAGTTTAAAAACCGAAACTATCAACATTATCCTTTGTAATATCTACCATAGCATCTACTTTAATCACATCACCATCAATGGATACATTCCCGATACCGGGTATTTCTGTTAATTCGGTATAATCGCCGCCTTCGAGCATATATTTAGCAGTCCAAGTGAGGGCATAACCGGCATCTTTGGGGTCCCAGAGAATACCTTTTGTCATTGAGCCTTCTTTCAAGTATGGAGCTGCATGTCCGGGAATCACCGTTCCTACAACTGTAACGTCATTTGTTCGCCCTTTTTCCTTCAGTGCCTGTGCTGCTCCCGGAGGTCCAAGACTGCCGAAACCGACAATACCTTCTAAATCAGGATAAGTTTTCAGCAGTTCAAGGGTTTTCTGTTTGGACAGTTCCTGGTCTTCACCGCAGGGAATTCTTGATGTTACTAATTCCAATCCGGGATAATTCTCTTCTGCGTATTTCAAGCCCTCATCTGCCCATACATTGTGCAGAGGAACTGTAAGACCGCCTACAAAAATTGCATACTGACCTTCGGTACCCATACCTTCTACAAGCATATCCCAAGTTCTTTGAGCAAACGCAACATTATCGATGAGCTCAATATCCACGTCCTTTCCACTCTGATCCGGAGATTCGTGGGTAAGAATAAGAATACCGGCATCAGCTGCTTTCTGAAAAACTGGTTCCAGTGCTTTAGCATCATTGGGGGTTATACAGATAGCATCCACACCCTTACTTATAAGGTCCTCAACCATTTTAACCTGTTGTGCAGGGTCTGCATCTGAGGGTCCAATTTGGTATGCATTGACACCAAGTTCATCGGCTGCTTGATCCACACCTTCTTCAAGGCGATTAAACCATGGTATACCAGTAATTTTCACTACCGTCACAATTTCCAGCTCATCTTCAGCTCCCTGCTGTCCTTGAGCAAATAAGAGTGGCGTACCCATCATCATAAGAACCAATACTACTAAGATTCCGAATTTCATACCTTTCTGCATGAAATATACCTCCTTTTCAGCCCTTTACGCAGGACTGCTGCTATTATTTCAAGAAACAGATATGTATCGTGTTCCTTCTTCCACAAGACCGTAATACTTCAGCAGACTGCAAAAGACCTCTTTTTCCCGGACATCTTTCTATGCATCGGCTTCATAACGCAGACAACAACAGTCTTGTTAAAATTTTAACTTTATTGTTAATAATAAACCGTAAATATGTTGCTGTCAAACCTTTTATTTAGGTATTTTGATTTATTCTTATCACTATAATTCATAAAAATGCGAAAAAAACAGAATTTTATTCTTGATACTGTGAACAAACAAAAATAATGTTAATTATTTAACTTTTTACTGTATTTTATTGAAATAAGCATGTATACTGAAATTTAAGGGGAGTACAGCTGAAATGTTTCTAAAAACCCGCGATATTACGCGATCTCACACTTTATCACACTGTTTTTTGCTGATATCACGCAGAAACGACTCTAGGAATATGGAAGACAGAAGCTGAACAGAGGGGGAGGCTGCGACTATGGATAAAATCATAAGACTAGGAAGAATAAAGGATTATCTGAAACTCAACAGATCGGCGACAATCCAGGAGATGGCAAATTTACTGGAAGTCTCCCACATGACCATTCGGAGAGATGTCGCCGAACTTGCCAAGAACGGACTGCTTAAAATCATTCATGGAGGTGTTATCTATCTGGAGGATACTCACAAAGATCACTATCAGATGGCCCATGCCCGAAGCCATATGATTGAAGCAAAACAGAAAATTGCACGTAAGGCAGTTTCCCTTCTGAAAGCCGATGATATTGTCATAATTGATGCCGGTTCCACGGGTGAGCTGATAGCTTCACATCTTCCGGATGAAATTCCAATAACTGTCATCTGCTACGCCCTGAATATAGCTGCGATTATTTCTAAAAAACCAAATTGTTCACTAATTGTATGCGGAGGATACTATCACGAAAGCTCAATGGTCTTAGAAAGCAAGGAGGGACTTGAATTTCTTAAACAGAACAGGGCAAATAAAGCCTTTATTACATCCAGCGGCGTAAGTACATCCTTGGGAATAACCTGTTCAAATTTCTTTGAGCGTGCAACCAAACATGCAGCCTTGGAAGCAAGCCAGGAGAGTATTCTTGTGGCGGATTCATCCAAATTCGGACTCATAAAAACTGGTCATTTTGCCGATTTGGAAGATTTCGATGTGATTATTACTGATTCCGGTATAGAACAGAAGCTGGCCAATTCTCTAAGGGAAATCCCCAA
>JAIPFS010000073.1 GCA_021736545.1 Spirochaetia bacterium
TACAAGTTACAGCATGTAATGAATAGGGGGAAGGGCTCAGTACAGATTGTCAATTCTTTGTTTTTTTCCTAGGACTATGTCCTGAGAGATAATATCCTGAACAGCCTTTTTCAACACTTTTCTGTCATTCTGCCCAAGATCATCCAGCAAGGGATCTTCAAAGTATTCCAGAGCTCTGAGGCAATCAACAGGGGAAAAGGTGTTACCGAAGAGGATCTGGGCCCCTTCCAGCCCTTCAGATAGCGAATTGCCGGTTTTTATCAGGGCGGCAACGTCCTGGTAATCCTTTGTTTCAATTCTTTGCATAATAACTTTCAGCTTGGTTGCTAGAAGGTCTTCCGCTGAAGCAACAAGAAGAACCCTGTCATGGGTCCATTCTGGATTCTGAATCCTTCCAAAAGAGATAGTTCCAAAAAAACTTATTTTTACAAAATTATCTTTTACTGGTACCTGAAAAGTATAGCTATTTCTTTCGGACTGCAGAACAATACCATTTTTCAGAAAAGGAAGGGTCGAAAGAATTTTATCAGGGTCGAGTTCCCGATGGGTAAAAAAATCAAAATCCACCGACTGTCTATGACCCAGTCTTAAGGCCAAAGCGGTACCACCGTAGAGAACAAACTCTCTGTTAATTGCTGATAACTGGGGCCAAAGAATGTGCTGGGATGGAGGAAGAATATCCAGTTGGGCCTTGAATGTTTTCATCTAAACTCTCTAACCGGTGGCGGAGGCACAGACTCTGATAGGGGAACTAGATCCAAAACCCTGTGCCAAAAGGACCAAGATTTTGGCGTAAACCAGCCAGGGACATTCATCTGCAAAACTGAAGCCAGAGTTTTGGGGCCAAACATTTTGTAAAGAGTCTGATAATCTTCCAGGCTGCCCAGGTTCATGGCTGCCGCAAGAACTCTTTCCTGATTGTGCACTGCCTCTTCAGGTTTCTGCCACCAGAGATATTTTTTTGCAAAAAGGAGCAATATACTTTCCTGCATATGTTTATTATAGCAGATTTTACGCTGGATTTGAAGCTTCACCATCTCATTTGTCAGGACAAACCCAGCAATTTACAGAAATAAATTAAAGTAAGTAAAAATACAATTAGTTGTGAAGATGAAGTTCGTACGAGCTGTATTGAGCTGGCTGAAGCTGTCCTTTTATAAAGCTGTGTTTTATTTTAGTACTTCTTTTATTTGCTTTTGTATTTTCGGTGTTTCTTTACACAAATTTTCTATAAGGGCTTTAAATAATTTTTCTACTGCTTGCTGACAGTGAAATGCAGCAATTTGACTTAAAGCTGGTTCCTCAATCAACTTTTTTATTGCTTTAATATCCACTTCAGCAAAATGAATCCATTCTTCAACTCGCTTTTTCATATAATTTTCTTCCATTCTTTATTATATCTTTGAAAAAGTTATTTCCTTCAATTTTTAAAATTTCAAATTCTTTTTTTGTGTATACAAGTAGATCAATTGCTATTTTTCTATTTACTTCTCTAATGGCCTTTCTTAGTTCAAGTTTCATTTCCATTTTTTCTTCATAGGTTTTTGGTATCTTATCTATGTCTAGTATAACTAATAAATCTATGTCACTTTCTTCATTAAAATTTCCATTATTAATGGAACCAAATAGTATTATCTCTTTTATATCTAATGTGCGCCATTTTTTTATAATCTCTTGTAAATAGGTGTTTATTTCTACTTCATTCATGTCTATGATTGTAATACAATTTTTTCTTTTATAAAATCAGTATTATAAGTCTCCTGCTTTATTAATTGAATTTATTAACAGCTTTTCCTGTTCTGAATTCATTTCAGAATTATATTTTGAATCTAATAAAAGATTTAAATCTCTAAGATAAAAATCAATTTCTATTCCATTTTGATATACATAATAGATGTCATGACTTTTTAGTTTTAAGAACAAATAGTTTTCAAAATAACTGCCTAAATCCCTTAGTTCAGTAAAGCTGTTCTTTTATAAAGCGGTGTTTTATTGTAGTACTTCTTTTCTTACTCCCAGTCCAGCAGCCGGTGTTCGCCGGTGAGCTTCTGAATATCTGTAATGTCCTGGGAAACTTCAATAACCCCGCGGTAATCCTTGTTTTCATCAAAAATGGGGAAAAACGCGGTCATCCGTGGCGGAATAGTAGCGCACTTTGTCGTTCTCATCCACATAGGTCACATCAAAAGGCAGATTGCGCAGCAGCAGATCCAACTGCTCCTGGGTGAGAGATCTTTAATTCAAGGGAATTAGAATCGGTTTGTTATCCATAATTCCTCCTTTTTATGGGGCGCAGCTGATCTTTCTGAAATTCCTGGTGTGCCTGCAACGGTTTACTATTCGTTTTATTTGCATAGTATGACTATGTGAATAAAGCTAAAAATAAACTTGATCTAGGTTTACCGAGATGCTAGAATGCATAATATAGGTGTGCAAATATAGGGAGAGGTGAACCAAGGTGGCTGTAAAGTCTTTGGATTCAGTGCTGCATGAAGGATTACTCGTCGACCGAAAATGGCTGATGAAAAAAGGCTTCGGCAGGCCTGCGGTTGATTATTTTCTGCGATCGGGTAAGCTGGAAGCGATAGCTCGTGGTATCTATCGAAAACCTGGCCCTCCCCTTAAATGGCAGAATGTAGTTTATTCCCTGACTCAGCTTGAGTTTCGTGTTCATGTCGGACATAGGACAGTGTTGAATTATCATGGTTTCCAGCATTACCTTGCATTGGGTGGTAATAAGGATATCTGTCTGTATTGCGACAAAAATCTCCCAAAATGGGTTAATGATGTAGGTATAAAGCAAGAGTTTGTCAAAATGCCGAGAGATCCATTCGATGGTAGTGAGACGGGTATAGAGAAAGTCCCCTTCGGTACCTGGGATTGGCTAATTCCCTATTCTTCGACCGAACGGGCATTTGTAGAACTGGCAAGTACCGTGACTACAGCTGAAGAGATACAATCTGCAGGATTGATGATGGAAGGGGCCGCAAATCTCAGACCTGAATTTATCCAATCACTGCTTGAAGAATGCCTTCAGGTGAAAGCAAAGCGATTGTTCCTCTTGCTGGCCAGAGAGCAAAATCATGCCTGGTATAATCGAATCGATAAAAGTAAGATAGACCTTGGTTCAGGCAAACGACAAATTATCAAGGACGGGACATTGGACGGGGAATATCTGATCACAGTTCCGCGGAAGGATATACATGGACAGGCAGAACCCATATTTTAAACAGGTAGAACTCCTGGTCCGCATATTGCCGTTAGTAGGTTCGGTAAAATGCTTCGCCCTCAAAGGCGGTACAGCCATCAATCTCTTTTACAGGGATATGCCAAGATTATCGGTGGACATCGATCTTGTATATATACCTATCAAGGACAGAGATTCATCTTTGGCTGAGATTTCCGAAGGACTTCTAGAGATAGGACGTTCGATTGAAAAACTCGTTCCTAATGTGAATATACGGTATTCTCAAATGGGCAAGACAGATTATATTATCAAGCTGTTTATTCAGGTTGACCGGTCAATTGTTAAGGTCGAATTGAGTCCTGTGCTTCGCGGAACGGTGCGCAACAGGGAAGATATGCGGATCAGGAGAGCGGCCGAAGAAACATTCGGTTTCGCTGAAGTCCCTGTGGTTTCTTTTGACGATTTGTTTGCAGGTAAGATAGTTGCAGCCCTTGATCGACAGCATCCTCGTGATCTATTTGATATAAAATTACTCCTTGAGAATGAAGGTATTACCCTTGCTTTGAAAGAAGCATTTCTGGTTTATCTCATCTCCCACAATAGGCGAATCCTGGAAGTGCTGAATCCAACTATCCTTGATATACAGCAACTTTTTGATACAGATTTTAAGGGTATGACAGTGGAACCAGTAACTGTTTCTAAATTGGAAAAAGCACGATTAGAATTAATCAATATCATTAACCAAAGCCTAACAGAGGCAGATAAAAGATTTCTAATTCAATTTAAGAAAGGAAATCCTAATTGGGACCATATCAATATTCCTCATATTAAGAACCTTCCTGCAGTAAAATGGAAGCTTTATAATCAGGATCGAATGAAACGGTCTGAAAGGTATACAATAATTAATCGTTTGAGCGAATTCTTTCAGATTTAGAAACCACGATATTTGCTTCGATCTTCGACCATAAATCATCCAGCGAGTACAATTTTTTCTACCAAATCACTTTGCATATTCGCACCCTATTTGTGTAAAAAGAGACCGGGCATTATACCTAGCACAGATTAAACCCGATCTCCCGCCAAAACGATAATTTCCTTCAGCAGGAAAGAAATTTACTCCCAGTCCAGCAGCCGGTGTTCGCCGGTGAGCTTCTGAATATCTGTAATGTCCTGGGAAACTTCAATAACCCCGCGGTAATCCTTGTTTTCATCAAAAATAGGGAAATATCGAATGTGGATGACCCTGCCTTGGAAATTCAGCCAGAATTCAGCTTTGTCACGCTCTCGGTTCTTAAAGGCGGTGACAATTTTTTCCACCACATGAACGCTCTTCGGCGGATGACATTTTTCTACATCCCTGCCGATAATTGATGGGGTTCGGGGAAAAACGCGGTCATCCGTGGCGGAATAGTAGCGCACTTTGTCGTTCTCATCCACATAGGTCACATCAAAGGGCAGGTTGCGCAGCAGCAGATCCAACTGCTCCTGGGTGAGAAATCCTTCATTCAAGGGAATCAGAATCGGTTTGTTATTCATAAGTCCTCCTTTTTTATGGGGCGCAGCTGATCTTCCTGATGCAACCGATGATCCCGCAGCACCCGCAGAAGCACCGTCAGACGAAGTAGCAGCACCCGCAGCAGCACCGGCACCCGCAGCAGCATCCGCAGACGGACGCATATAATCGGCTATATTGGGAAGGCCGGAAGAAGCCTGAGCTCCCGCCGCTCCCGCATCATCACCATGTTCTTCGGCATAACGTTTTATAGCTATGGAAGGGTCCCAGATACTTCCCGGGGCCACCCAGCTGTATCCGATCTCAGGCTCTTCCGCCCGAATTGCCGCCCAATCCAGGGGGGTGAGCTTTTTCAGCGAAGTGGGATAGAGAATCTTGCGCTCCATGAAAAACATCTTCTCCAGTTTTCCCTTCAGGGTCTTGTAGAGCTTTTTCAGCTCCTTCGGTGACTGCGGCTCAGGAGCGTTTAACGCATTTCTCAAAGCCTTCCACGCATCCCTGATCTCATCGTGTTTGCCCCACATAACCGTGGTGGGACCGGTAAAACCGGTGTTTTCCAGCTTCGGAAAGAGCTGATTCTCCTTGCGCTGGAAGTGTTTTTCAAAAATCATCAGATCCTGCAGTTTTTCCCTGAGGATATCGTAGAGCTCGCCCTGACTGCCGCTTTCCTCAGTGGTCGTATCCCCGCTCGCAGCATCGAGCTTACGGGTGGATTGCTTTTCGGGCTTCCTGCCGAACTTTTTGTCGGACTTTTTTTCCGACTTCTTAGCAGTTTCCTTACCGGATTTCCTGTCGGATTTCTTAAGCCCCTTGATGACCTCATCCATATCGGCAAGCCTGTTTTCAGCCTCCAGAATCTCCTGCCGATACGTATAGACAGGGTGTCCGTCCAGCTGCGCCTCATCCTTGTTGTTCATCAGGGACTCTTCGAAAACCTCGACATGGACCTCGCACAAATCCTGGATTGAGGAGACTGGAAAGCCCTCGTTTACCAGTGACTGCTCCATGGAAGCTATCTCTTCCGCCGACAAATCCTTCAGCAGATCGCCGAATTCCTGTTTCAGATCATGTACCGTTGACCCTGCATGCAGCTTTTTGATGATATCTTTCAGCTGCTCCTCTTTCTGCGTATCCTTGAAAGCCTGCGTATCCTGAAAAGCCGAGTTGTCCTTGCCGCCGTTCTGTAAAAATTCACTCATAATATTCCTCCGCCTATTTTAAAGGGTGTATGTTTTTCCGTTTTCTCCTTGAACATACAAAAAGCGCGAGAGAAAAACTGTAATCTATGTTACGAAACGTGGGAAAATTTCTTTTCGGACCTCCTCAGTCAGGTTTTCGAGAAGTGAGCCGCAGCGCGTAGGCATCATCATAATCGATCTCCAATGCGCCCTCGTTGACCAGATAGCTGATATAGGAGCGGATGCAGCTTTTCACCAGCACATACTGGTTGTGATTCATGCTGATGCTGAAGCGCCTGCAAAGATGCCCGTACAATTCCTCCAGTGTCTTCCCCTGCGGTGTAAGAGAGACCAGACTCAGAATCGTTTCAATTGTTGTTTCGATGGCGTTTCTGTTTATGCGGATGAGCTCGCCGATCTCCTGCTGCGGCTGTCCGTGGCTCGGGATAAAGCGTTCCATATGCTGGTTTTTTCCGGTTTTCTCCAGGCTGTCCAAGGTGCGGAGCTGTGCCGCGATGTCGTGGAGGTAGAAAAAGTGGTACTTTTCGATGATTTCCCGGGAGAAGAGGGCATCGGCGGTGAAAAAGACCTTGTCCGGCGTCATGATGCCGATCATGGCAAGGAAATGTCCCGGAAGGGGGACGGCGGTGAGGGGGGTGTCGGCGATCAGCTGCTGCTGGAAGGGGATGATGCGGTCCACTGATGAGGGTTTCGCGCACAGAAATTTGTTGCTGATGCCCTTGTGGGGAAAGCCGCCGTAGAGCATGGCGGCTTCCTGTTCCGGATGCTCTATGAAGCAGCGCTCTTTTTCGGTGGCGGCGATGGGGCAGCCGATTTTTCGCTGGAGAAACTGGTTTCCGCCGATGTGGTCCGCGTTGGAGTGGGTGTTGATGATCATGCTGAGTTCCCAGCCCCGTTCATTCAGCAGCTTATTGATCTGCCGGCCGGCTTCCTTATCGTTTCCCGAGTCGATGAGGAGGGCTT
>JAIPFS010000074.1 GCA_021736545.1 Spirochaetia bacterium
TGGAAGAATTTCTTGCTGGAAGAATAGCATCCTCATCCTCTGTACATTTATACAGTATTTTTCTACTATAGGGCCATGATTCAGTGTCGGATGAGATTTGCAGAAGAGCGGGATTTGACATTTCTCACAAACCTTTATAACTACTATATCGAACATACCGCTGTAACGTTCGATACCGTACCCTTTAGTGTTGAGCAGAGGAGAGAATGGCTAAACCAGCATCCTCATGAAAGTCGCCATAAGGTGTGCATTGCTGAAGATTCCCAAGGAATTCCGCTGGGTTTTACAGCCTCTCATCCCTTCCGGCTTAAACCTGCATATAAAACTTCCGTGGAAATAAGCATTTATATTAAACCGGGTCTGGAACGACAGGGAATCGGCAAACAACTATATGCGCATTTGTTTACGCTGCTGCAGCGGGAGGATATTCACCGAGCATATGCATGTATCGCCGTACCAAACCCATCTTCAATAGCCCTGCATAGTTTTTTCGATTTTACACCTGTGGGTCTTTTTACAGAAGCGGGCAGAAAGTTCGGTTCGTATATCAGTATCCAGTGGATGGAGAAGCATTTTGACTAGCCCAGATTACACCTAGCTTACTGATAGCCACTGCAACCGGAATTACCGAAATTCATGAGACAGTAGAGTTCAATCGACAATTATCATCCTGTATATCGATGTAAACAACTGGGGATTGTCCGTATCTATTATTTTTTTCTTGGTATATCTATGGTTACGTTTGCCCCTTGTAGATTTCCTTCCTGCTTTAAGGTATTCAAAACATTCTGAGCTTCTTCAAAATCATTAAAAGGCCCAATTGACAAAGTTTCGTCACCCTTTCTATCCGAAATCTGGTTTCCAAATCCCATTTCCTGTAGAGCTTGAACGGTTTCCTGAAGTTCAGTATTTACCGTAAAACGTTCTTCTATCCAGTATTTAGGTTGAGGAATTTCCCTTTTTGGTGGAGCAGGCGTTTCTTCTTCTGACAGGCTTGCAGCTTGTGCAGTTTCTTCCATGCTAGACTCACTTTCTTTTGTATCAGGCTCTTCTTCTACTGGTGATGTTTCTGTCTTCTCAACACCGACAGTTTTCTCTGGTTTCGGTTTCGGTTCCGGTTCTGCTTCCAGAATAACTTCAGTCTCAGGCTGGGTTTCTGTTTCTGGTTCTGGTTCTGGTTCTGGTTCTGGTTCTGGTTCTGGTTCGCTTTCCGCTACTGCCTCTGCTTTCTTGGTATCTTCGACAGTATCCCGTTCCTGCTCTACTGCAGCCTCGGTTTCCGGTTCTGGTTCTGGTTCGCTTTCCGCTACTGCCTCTGCAATCTCAATATCTTCGACAGTATCCCGTTCCTGCTCTGCTGCAGCCTCGGTTTCCGGTTCCATTTCTGGTTCTGGTTGCATTTCTGGTTCTGGTTCCGGTTCTAATTCGGGTTCGAGTAGCGTTTCTGGTTTGGTTTCCACTACTTCATTATCTGCAACTTCATTATCTTTAACTGCCTCGACATCAGGTTTTACTTTTATTTCCGGTTTGGACTCCGGCTTGGATTCCAGTTCCTGCTCTAGTTCTGGTTCCTGCTCCGGCACGGATTCTGGCTCCGGCTCGGAATCCTGCTCAAATACTTCCTGTTCTGTTTCCTCGACGATGGTTTCAATCGGCTGAGGCCTGAAGGAAAAACTTCCCGGATAAAAAACAATCATCCCAACCCCAACTGCAATCAGGAGAAGAATAGTAAGGGAAAAAAAGATCCAAATCAATTTCTTATTCATAAAAACCTCATTCAGAACAAAATCAGGGAAAAGAGGCAGAAAACCCGCCTTTTAAATGTATACACGCTTTTAAAAACTTGTTTTCGCGCTACATATTATAATATCAGATATTCTTACTCTTTAACAACAGAAAAAAATTCATCCAGCTGATTATTAATCCGCCGTAAAGAATTATTGTTTTCGATAATATACACATCACCTCGGCTGCTGATCAAATTGGGGTGAATATGTTTTTGCGCTGACATACGGCGAAGGAACATAGAGACGGGTGCTCTATCCCGTTTACGAGCCCGCCGGAAACGCCGGAGAAATGACGTCTGCACAAAAAGGACATCATCACACAATTCATCAATTCCCATATAATGGAGAAGAGCTGCATTCAGAACGATACAGTTGTTTCCCCCGGCACTATATTGCTGAATTAAATCTTTGACTCGCCGCACCATAAACGGATGCACAATTCCTTCGAGAAGCATACGCCTATGGGAATCAGAAAAAACTCGTACGCCGAGAGCCTTTCGATCAATCTTCCCATCCTTCAGAATTTCTCTTCCAAAAACTTTAATAAGGGTATCCTGCTTTTTCTCCAAAGCCTCATGTCCCAGCGTATCAACATCAATCGTTTTGCAGCCTCGTTCCTCCAAAATCCGTGAAACGGTACTTTTCCCCGAACAGTATTTACCCGTCAATCCAAGAATCATCAATGAAGATCTCCCCAGCTTTTACCAACTTCAACGCTCACCCGCAGGGGCACGCTTAACGAGACAATTTGTTCCATCTCATTCTTCACTAAAGCCTTAACTTCATCAATCTCCTCATGGGGAACCTCAAGAAGCAGTTCATCATGAATCTGCAGGAGAATTGCTGCGCGGAATCCCTTTTCTGTAAGCTTTTTATCCACCTTCAGCATAGCAAGTTTCATAATATCCGCTGCTGTTCCCTGTATTGGCGTATTCACTGCTATCCGCTCTGCCCCGGCCTTTTCTGTCTTGCTGCTGCTGCTGATACCCGGAATAATCCGCTCATGCCCCAGCAGTGTTCGCACACGACCGGTATTTTCAGCTTCCTGAACAGTGCTATCAATAAATTTCCGAATTCCGGTATACCGGGAAAAGTATGACTCAATAAAAGCCTCTGCCTGTTTGCGGGGGATCCCCAGCTCACGGGATAGACGGAAGGCGGACATACCGTACATCACCCCGAAGTTGATCGTTTTGGCTATCCGGCGCTGTTCACTGGTAACATCTTCAGGAGCAAGCTGGAAAATAAGACTTCCCGTATGCCGATGGACATCCTCTCCAGACAGGAAAGCTTCCTTCAGTCCGGGGTCATCTGCTAGGTGAGCAAGGATGACCAGTTCAATCTGAGAGTAGTCTGCGGATATAAACTCACAGCCCGCACTGGGCACAAAGGCCTTGCGGATCCTTCTCCCCTCCTCCGTGCGAATGGGTATATTCTGCAAGTTTGGATTTCTACTGGAAAGTCGTCCCGTAGCTGTACCAGTCTGGGTGAAGGAGGTATGAATTCTTCCGGTATGTTTATCTATAAGCTCCGGCAGGGCAGCTACGTAGGTATTCCGAAGTTTTGAGAGAGTTCGGTGCCGGAGGATCATGTCAGGAACCTCATCCTCCGAAGCCAGCAGCTCCAGCACTGAGGTATCCGTGGAGTAACCTGTTTTCGTCTTTTTTATCGGCTTCAACCCCCGTTCCTTAAAGAGAACCTCCTGAAGCTGTTTCGTTGAATTAATATTGAATTCTCTGCCGCATAAAGCATAAATTCTATGCTCTATCTCATTCAGATCTGTATCAAGTTCTCGTTTGTACTGATCCAGCTCATCCTTCTGCAGGCGAATTCCACGAAGCTCCATCCGAGCCAGCAGGATTGCCAGGGGCATTTCCAAGGAATAAAAGACTTCTTCTAAGCCTCTATCCTTAATGAGTCTTGCAAAAATGACATAGAGACGATAGGTGATATCAGCATCCTCGGCGGCGTACTTACCGGCTTTTCCAATCTCTACATCCGGAAAGAGCTGTCCCTTCTCCACGGTATCTTTGTATTTGATAGTTTTGTAATCAAGATAGTGCTCCGCTAGGGCATCCATACTAAAGGTATTGCTCGTGGCATCCAGCAGCCAGGCGGCGATCATCGTATCAAAATACAAATTGGCAGGTTCTACCCCCCAGCGTTTCAAGACTTTATAATCATAGGAGAAATTCTGACCTATGATACGGACAGCAGGATCTTCAAGAACTTTTTTCACCCTCTGTTTAACCTCTTCTTCAGGGAGAATCTTGTTCCCTCCGGCGTAAAGGGGGATATACCAAGCCTTGCGTGGGGAAATTGAAAATGAAATACCCGCAATATTGGCCTGCATAACATTCAGATTGTCAGTTTCTATATCACAAGCGGCGGTCCCGCTTTTTTTTACCTCTGCAAGTATTTTATCAACCTGCTTCAGGCTATCCGCAATTTCATACCTTCCCTCACCGCGAAGTCCCTGGGCTTCAACTATTGATTCCGGGGACTCACTATCGTTCCCGGCTTCATCCATCTGCAATTTCGTGATGCTCACTGCATCAGGATCTCCGCCGACCTCTTTGATGAGACTTTTTGCGCCGATTTCGGCAAATGAATTGAGAGCGTTCTCAGGTTCAACCGTCTTTACATCCCAGTTCTCCCAGTCCAGATGTACCGTAGAAATCTGCTTCAGAACGATAAGCTCCTTACTGAGATAAGCAGATTCTTTCCCCTCTTCCAGTTTTTTTCTGTTCCCCTTCGTCAGATCTTCCAGATGCTCGAAAATATTGTCCAGACTGCCGTATTGCTGCAGGAGTTTCACCGCACCCTTTTTTCCTATACCCTTTACCCCCGGAATATTGTCGGCAGAGTCTCCAAGGAGGGAGAGGTAATCCACAATCTGCTCAGGTTTTATCCCAAGATGCTCTTCAACTTCACTGCTGCCGTAGGTTTTATACTTACCCTGCTCATACCGCAGTGTTTTTATTCGTCCATCCACAAGCTGAAGCAAGTCCTTGTCGTTGGAAACTATCAGACAGTCGCCCTTGTCTTCACCACATTTCCTTGCCACCGTGGCTATGATGTCATCAGCTTCAAATCCTTCCCTTCTTAGAGTAGGAATATGCATTTCATCTAGAATTCTCTCAACCACAGGAATCTGCGATTTCAGGTCGTCAGGACTTTTATCGCGGGTAGCTTTATACTCTTTGAATGCCTCATGACGAAAAGTAGGCTGTATTGAGTCCAGAGCAACAAGAATGCCTTCGGGCTGATAATTCCGCATTAAGGAGAGGAGTGAGCGGAAGAATCCGTAAACCGCTGATATGTTGTTTCCCTGGGGGTCCTTCAGCGGCCTGTTGAGGAAGACAAAATAGGAGCGATATATGAGCCCATACCCGTCTATAACCATCAGTTTCTTTCTTTTTTCCCTTGAATCATCTTTCATGATGCTGTCTGCTCCTCATCAGTTATTTATCAATAATTTGTATATGAGAACTGGGCTGTAATCATTGCTCTGCACGCTATTACTCTTCCATTAAAATCTTAGCCATCAGGAAATTCCAAGGTCAGTCCGTCATATGCCGGCTCTATCCAATTCGGAAGATATTCCATCACCTCTTTATGTTCAATTGCATGAGACAGATGGGTAAGATATCCTCTTCGCGGATTTAGTTTTTTGAGAACTTCTACAGCCTGATCGACGGAAAAATGAGTCGGATGGGGATGATACCGGAGCGCACCGATAATAATAGTATCCAGTCCCTGCAGCAGTGGCATACTGCTCTCCGGTATACCGCTGCAGTCCGTCAGATAGGCCAAAGAACCAATACGATATCCAGATATCGTATTACGGCCGTGAAAAATGGGAATACGCTGTACGCGTATATCTTCTATGGTCACAGCACCTTCCTCATTACTGCGCAATTCCAGGTGAGGAATTCCGCCTCCATAATCCTGAACGGTAAAAATATAATCAAAACGACGCCGGATACCTTCAATAGTATGACGATCTCCGTACACATCCAGGCTTCTACTGCGTGAGAAAATGCGCAGATCATCAATCCCCATGACATGGTCAGCATGTCCGTGGGTATAGAAAACCGCATTCAGAGAGTCCAGACCTGCCCGCAACGCCTGCAGTCTGAATTCCTGGGAAGTATCAAAGAGTATTTGAGCCTTCTCTGAACGTATAAGAACCGATGAACGCCATCGTACATTTCTTCTGTCAGCGGAGGTACAGACCCTGCAGGAACACCCAATCACAGGTACTCCATGGGATGTCCCGGTACCTAAAAATGTTAATATCACTTGCCGATCTTATCCTTCAAGCTTTCACTCAATGATTCAAGACTGCCTTCGAACATATTTTCTAAATCCGAAAACGCTTTTTTGAAATCTATTGTTTCCACCTCATCCAGGAAGCGCTTTTTTACTTCTTCGGTATTTATCATACCAAAGTCCACACGTTTTTCCAACTCCTCAAAGAGCGCTTCAGCATCTCGATCCTCATTATCCTTCAAATCATTTACAGCATCCGCAACAGTATCAGGATCTAACTGCTCCATTACCCGTGAGACCTCTTCATCGGAAGCTCCTGTCTTTTCAAGGGACTGCTGCAGTTCCTGTAAAGATTCGCTTACAGCTTCACCAGCTTCTTTCACCGCTGTCTGCACCTCCTGCCTCGACCCGCTCATACCGAAAAGTTTTTCCGATGTTTCAGGAAAGGCATAATAGATAACTCCGAACAAAGCAGCCCCAAAAATAATAATCAAAAATAATCTGCCAATTAAACTTATAGATTTAGCCATATCCCCTCCTCAATACTACATACACGAATAGAGCATGATGAAAAAATCATCACTGTATGTACTATCCCCATTATTTTTTATTCCGGATATCCCGAATTATCCCGAATTATCCCGAATTATTTGACCTGCACTTCCTCCGCTGCCAGGGCAAAACGAATTGATATTAATCGTGATTCATGCTTATCCGACCGCGAAGTCAGAATTACCGGAACCCTCATCCCCATGACGATTCCTCCGTAGACGCCCCCTCCA
>JAIPFS010000075.1 GCA_021736545.1 Spirochaetia bacterium
AATCATTGGTAAAACGGCAAAGATGATAATTCTTCGTGTTTTTTTCTTCATAACTGTCATATTAAAAAACCTAACCTTTATTCATTTGTATATTGAAGGGTAAAAGAGACCTGAAGGAAATTACCGAAAGCTGTTTGTGAAGAGCTGTCACCAAAATATATTTCCGGCATAAACCAGTAACTTGTTTCGACGCCCAATGCCCATTTTTTTGAAACATGCCAGAGAGCCCCAGCCCTAGGTGCAAGAATCTGCCCGAAATAGACCTGATCAGTCAGATATTTATATGAATTATACACGCCCCCGATCCCAAGGCTTAAGGGAAAAGTAAAATCACCGGAACTCGGGAAGTATGACATATTAAAAAGAATCGGCACAGAAATATATCGTTCCTGATTTACTACTTTATTGAATGAATAACCGACTTCAGCTCCTAAAGAAAAATCTCTGCTGGTGAAAATATCCCATCCTATACTTCCGTATCCGCCAATATTCAGTTTATCTGTAGAATTGGGGAGATCTTCATCAAAAGGGAACCAGAGGAACAGCGGGAAATTCGGTCCTGCTCTGAATGAAAAAACTTGAGAACCCTGCTCATAATAATTTGTAATTTCTTCATCAGCTGAAAAAGCAGGGAAAAGTATAATTGTAAGAAATATAATGCAAGTAATTATTTTTTTAGTTTGCATCAAAGCAATCTCCTTGAGAAAAAATCTTGTGATGTATATAGTATCTAACCATACCAATATTTGCAATGATCTATTATCTTAGAATTAAACATACAATGGCTTGTATTAGTAACAAAATCAGGAGTCAAAAATGGCCGAAATTATCAGCGGTAAAGAGATATCAAAAATTATAAAGAAAGAATTGACTGAAACTATAGCTGGCATGAAAAAAGAAGGTATGAGAGCACCTTGCCTTGCGGTAGTTCTGGTGGGGGAGCATCCTGCGAGTATGTCTTATGTCAGAGGAAAACATAAAGCATGCAGTCAGGTAGGCATCATTTCTAAAGATCTTCATTTGAGTGAAACTATCTCACAGGAAGAACTCCTGCAGAAGATCGAAGAGCTGAATTCGAATCCTGAAGTTGATGGTATACTTGTACAGCTTCCGCTTCCCAAACATATTAGTGAGGAGAAGGTTATTCAGTTGATTTCGCCTGAAAAAGACGTAGACGGCTTTCATCCAGTCAACTTGGGAAGAATGATGACTGGCATACCCAGCTACTTGCCCTGCACCCCTAACGGCATCCTCGAGCTTCTGAGAAGATCCGGCATTTCCACAGAGTCTAAAAATGTCTGTATTGTAGGGAGAAGCAATATAGTGGGAAAACCCTTGGCAAATATGCTTATGCAGAAAAACAGCAATGGTAATGCAACGGTAACAGTTTGTCACTCCCGAACAAAGAATATCAGCCAATTTACTAGGGAGGCTGATATTGTTGTTGCTGCAATTGGTAAGGCTGATTTTCTGACTAAAGATATGATAAAAAAAGGTGCAGTTGTTATTGATGTCGGAATAAATAGAATTGAGGATGCTTTAAAAAAGAGAGGATATCGTTTAAAAGGTGATGTGAATTATGAGGACGTGTTTGAGAAAGCTTCCTACATCACTCCCGTTCCCGGCGGTGTCGGACCTATGACCATAGCAATGCTGATGGTCAATACCCTGGATGCATCCAAAAAACATCAAAGAGGGGAGCATGCCTAAGAAATTTTGGATAGAAACTTACGGCTGTCAAATGAATTTTGCTGAATCAAGTGCTCTTGAAATTGATTTGCTGAAGCAGGGATTTGTACACGCTTCCCATGAAGAGGAGGCGGATGTTATCATCATAAACACCTGTTCCGTCCGGCAGACTGCAGAAAATCGGATTTGGGGGCGTTTAGGACATTACAGTCATCTGAAACAATCAAAAGATCTGCAGCTTATATTAACTGGATGTATGGCGGAGCGTTTGAATCAGCAGAAAGACAAGAGAAAGGAACTTAATGCTGTAGATACAATAATTGGAACAAACGGCAAAAATCACATTGCAGATATTTTACGTGAGGATGCAAGTACTACTCGGGAAGGGGATGATTTTCAAACCTATGAATTCAAGGCCTGTCATCTAGAACCCGGTGCTCATAAAGCTTTTATCCCGATTATGAATGGATGCAATAATTTCTGCAGTTACTGTATAGTTCCATATGTCCGGGGAAGAGAAATTTCACGTTCTCCTGAAGAAATTTTTGATGAGATCAAGAGACTTGAAGATAAGAATGTAAAAGAAATAGTGCTGCTTGGGCAGAATGTTAATTCCTATGCTAGTATATATAAGGGAAAGAGATTTTCATTTTTAGATCTGCTGCATGAAATAGCAATGCGAATTTATGATATTTCATGGATACGGTATTTAAGTCCGCACCCTAAAGACTTTCAACCCGGTATAATTGATCTGACAAAAGAATTTGATAGTATTTGCAGTCATATTCATTTACCCGTTCAGCATGGTTCTGATAAGATTCTAAAATCAATGAATAGAAAATATACTGTTCAGGATTATCTGGAAATCATTAATACCTTTCGTGAAAAAATTCCGTCCATGACATTCTCTACAGATTTACTGATAGGTTTTCCTGGAGAGACGGAAGAGGATCTTGAAGAGACCATGAATTTTCTTAAGAAAGTTAGGTTTTCTGATGCTTTTACCTATTACTACAATCCCCGGGAAGGAACTGCAGCTACAGAATTTGCCGGGCAGCTTGACGAGACAGTAAAACTGCAGCGCTTAAAAAAGGTGATTGATCTGCAGAGAACAGTTTCTCATGAAGAAAAACAGAAAAGACTCAATGGATATGAAAAAGTTTTTGTTGAATCTGTTTCAAAAAAAGATAATAATACATTATTAGCTCGAACTGAACATGATGATATGGTTCTCATTCCAAAAAATGATTACAGCATTGGAAAATTCTACACAATTTACCTGAAAGAGCTTAAGGGGAATACCTTTTTAGGCGGTGAATGCAAATGATATGGAAAATTATTGTATATGTCCTGATAATTGCATTACTTGTACTTTTTATATCCTTCAATATTAGTAATGTTACTGATGTTTCTTTAATTTTTTATACAATACCGAATGTACCTGTATATGTTACAATTTTTATTTCAGTGTTATTAGGTTGTCTTCTTATGGCAATTGTTTTTCTTTTTAGTAATCATAAGTCCAAAAAAAATAAAAAGAAAAAAGAGGCTTTGCATGATACTGTGGATGTGGATAAAAAATTTGAAGAAAATTTTGCTGATTTAGAACAGTTAGAGAATAATAAGAAACAGAAAAAGAAGAAAAACAAGTAACGGAGAAATTTAAAAAAATTAATGATTCTAGTTGAAGAAGCTATGCTTGAAGAAGTTTATCCTGCATTCATGTCTTATTTCTTAGTGAAAATTTATCATTGAAAAGCATCAATGGAGGTGGCGGGAATCGAACCCGCGTCCTAATGGGCAAGGCAAGGAAGTCTACAAGCTTAGTTCCGTTTTATTGTTTCCAGTATAACGTAGTAACAGAACGAACAATATTATACTGTATCCCATAAATTTCCTTAGTAGATATTGGGAATATCTATAAGTAAGCTCTGTAGTCTTTCAGAAAAATCAGGATTCAGAGCACTTCCTGAAAATCCGTGACTGCGTTATTTATGCAGCCAAAGCAAAGTCTGCTTGATTATTATTGTCAGCAGTTAAATTAATAGCCAGTTTAGGAGTTAGCTAGCTCCGCTTGCATTCATTACCTGTTCATACCATCAGTCGAAACCTGAACACCCCCTGTCTGCATTGTAATATAATAAAAATAAGGAAAAAAAACAATGCATCGAGGCTTTTGATTTAGGCTTTTATATGAAATTACTTGTTTCCGCAAATCATATACCCTTTACCATGTATTGTCTTGAATATAACTTTATCAGCTTCAATATTGAGCAAAGTTCTTACTTTTTTTCTTAGCTTGAACATACATACATCCAAACTTCTAGAATTCTCTTTAACTCCCTTTTTACATATTTGCTGTTTAAGGAATCCCCTGCTTACACATATATTTGGAAAAAATGAAAAAATTTGAAGAAGTTCATACTCAGAACTTGTAATCTCAATAGTATTATTTTCCGTAAACATACATTTGCGATTAAAATAGAAACGTGTATTGGTAATATCAAAATATTTCTTTCTTCTATACTTATTTATTTTGTATAATAGTTCATCAGAAGTGCAGGTTGCAAGAACAGCATCAGAGAACTTGAAGAAATCGCATAACCTAAACACTGATACGTTCCCAATGATAATACAATTAGTATTATGGTTCATTGAAATATAGTTTAATGCTGTTTCCAGGAACTCTTCAGATAAGATTATTAAATCATATGTCTCTTCAGAATTCGGTTTTTTAGTAAAAATAATATTTATTTGAGGATTATCTATTGCTATTGCAGAACTTAAATGTTTATAGACGTATGAATCACCTATCCATAAGATGGGTATAGACACGCGCTCTTTATTATTCATACATTCCACTCCATATTTCTATATTCGGACATGATCGAATCAATATCCTCTAAAGAAATAACCGGCTTTTCAATATTCTCTATCTCCTTATTAATAATAATTCTTTTTAAGATAATAAATAATTCTCGAATGTTTCCTGGCCATTTATATCTTGTTAAGCGATTTGAAGCTTCACTGCTTAATTGGATATTACTGTTATTCTTTTTAATAAAATAATTTGCGAGAATTGGTATATCGGTTTTTCTTTTTCTCAATGGGGGAATATGTATATGAAGAACGGAAATTCTATAATATAAATCCGAACGAAAAATCCCTCTCTTCATTTGTTGAGAAAGATTTTTATTAGTTGCAGTTATTAATCTTGTATTAACTTTTATTTTTTTAGTTCCCCCTAATCTGGTAAATGTATGGTTTTCAATAACACGTAATAGTTTTGCCTGAATAAATTTGGGCATATCACCAATTTCGTCAAGAAATAAAGTTCCAGAATCAGCAATTTCCAAATACCCTTTATGAGTTAAATCAGCACCTGTGAATGCACCTTTTTCATGTCCGAAAATTTCACTCTCCACAAGGGAACTAGGAATTGCAGTGCTGTTAACTGGGGAAAAGTTTTCTTCATATCTTGAAAGATCATGCAGCAATTTTGCTGCTACATCTTTTCCCGTACCTGTTTCACCTGTTATTAAAACTGGTTCGTTAAGTCCAGCATAGCTTTGAATTAAGTTTTTAACTTCAATAGCTTCCTGGCTTAAACCAATAAATCTTTCTCTTATTTTTTCATTTAGTTCTATAGTATTTTTATTCCTGGTAATAAAAAAACTACTCAGACATTTTTGCAGTGTTTTTTGAAATACATGTAATTGAAGAGGTTTTTTGTTAATAAACACTTTCCCAAGACCAGAAAGATTTAATTCTTTATCATCTGGAAATTTATCGATCACTATAATCAATGGGGGATGATTTACGGGTTTTGTAAAGCTTGAAATAGCTGCATTAAAAGACATTTCTTTTATGCCGGTATTGAGTATTACGAGATCAAAATTATTTTTCTGAAAACTGTTAAGCCCTGATGCATAATCAAAAAATGATTTACAGGAAATATTTTTGAAATATTCTTGAAAAAAAGTATGTGTCTTAGGATCATCATCAATTATTAAAATAGAAGGTGTCACAAAATTCCTCCCAGAAGAAAATTTATGATAAGTATAAGTAACAAACCTTCTGAAGGGAATCACTCTTAAGAATTAGCAAGTTTTAAGTATATGAAATATGTACTTAGTATTAAGTATATTTCATAGACCTTTCTGCATCTCTTTTCATATCTCTTTCTCGAATGCTGTTCCGCTTATCATGCATTTTCTTCCCTTTTGCCAAAGCAATTTCTATTTTAACCAAATTACCCTTAAGATAAACTTTGATAGGGACTAATGTTAGTCCTTTCTCATCAACTTTTCTTTTCAGTCGTTTGATCTCCTGTGCATGTGCTAAAAGTTTTCTTTCTCTGTCCGGATCATGATTCTCAATTGTTGCCTGTTCATACTTTGAAATGTGAAATCCTACAAGCACTAACTGCATATGCTTAGTTAATTTTATATATGAATCACTGAATGAAAATTTATTCAGTCTTATAGATTTTACTTCAGACCCTTTTAGTTCTATACCGCATTCAAGTGAATCAATAATCTCAAAATTGTAAAAAGCTTTTTTATTTTTTTGTAGGATCTTAATAGAATCTTTCATGTATTTTTCCTGATTTATAAATAATGGTGAAATCAAACAAAAACTATTTATCTTTTATTATTATCGGACGAAAACCCACAACTGGGGAACAAGTTTCTGGAGGAAGGGACCCATTTGTATATGGAAAAACTGTCCCCTTTTTGTCAATTTCTGAACCCCCCTTAACGATAAATTGACCATGTAAGTCGAAAACATTTTCAGCTGCTTGGGAAAAATCTGTATCTTGAGAAAATGGTGAAGAGGGGTAGAAAATACTATTTGTCCATTGCCATACGTTATAAAAAAAAGTTTCATTCGATCTTTGACCAGTTCCGAAGAAGCTTGCTGATTTTTCCCATTGAGAAAATTGAGGAAGAACAACTGAGTATTCAGGGTATTTCTCCTGAACAATAGAAGTCAGCCATTCACAATATGCTGAAGCCGCAAATTGTGATACATACGTTACAGGTTTGCTGCTCTCAGAAAAAAAATCCTGTAAATACTGATCATCTACTAG
>JAIPFS010000076.1 GCA_021736545.1 Spirochaetia bacterium
ATAGTATATATTAACATTGAAAATTGGGAAATAAAATCCTAATTTTCAATGTTAATTGAGTTCTAAAGGCGAAATTGAATCAGCCTTGGTACTAAGCTTTATGATAAGCTGAATAGTGCATTGATTTTGCTCATTACCAAGAATAAACAAGTTTAATACGGGCTGTTGAAAGTTTGGAATGTATTTCCCCGTATGCTAATCACAGAATTATTCTCCAAAATGTAAGCTATCACTATGTTTGTGCTAGCGTAGACTTAGCGCCCATGAAACTATTTTAACGCTCTGAAATGGAGTCACTTACTTTAGCTTGAATGCACGAAAAAATAATTGTTGACAGGTAAACAAAGGTGCTTTAGAATCAACTAAGTTGAATAATAGTTCTGGAGAATATCATGTTTCGAAAGATAAGCGATTTTATCTCCCAAATTGAAGAACGGATTCTTGGCGGCAGTATCATACTAATGGCAGTAATTCTTATTGCCAATGTTATAGCAAGAAAATTAAACAACAGCCTCTCTTATGCAGAAGAGATTGGCGCTGCGCTGCTTACAATCTGTACATTTCTAGGAATAGGCTATGCTGCGAAAAAGGCACGTCATATTCGAATGTCAGCAATTTTTGACCTTTTCCCGCTTCGTTTGAAAAAAATTGTTACCATCATTACTTCTCTAGTAACCATGCTGCTGCTGTTTTACATGAGTTACATCAGCCTCCAGTATACGCAGTATATTAAAATGCTAGGCAAGGTGACTCCTGCCCTCAGACTTCCTGCTTGGTGGATTTCAATTCCACTTTCAATTGGTTTTCTACTGGGTGGAATTCAATATCTCCTGAATATATTTATCAACCTGAAGAATCCTGAAGTATATATTGGGACGGAAAAAATTGCAGATGATGTCTCCACTGAAACAGTATTTGACGTTATTGAAGAAAAAAAAGAAGAAAACGGAGAGGATAACTGATGCTTACAATGATGCTGATTGTAATGATAAGCCTCCTTGTTCTTGGTTTCCCTATGATGATAACCATGCTAGCTGGTACGATCCTTGCAGTAGTCGTGTATATGCCGAATGTGGAACCGTTTATTATAGCCCAGCAAATGATGTTGGGAGTACAGGGATTTGTACTGCTGTCCGTTCCTATGTTTATGTTTGCCGCTGATATCATGGTGGCAGGAAAAACTGCAAACCGATTGCTGGATTTTGTTGAAAGTTTTGTCGGACATATTTGGGGCGGCCTTGCTATAACAACAGCTGCAACCTGCACTCTCTTCGGATCAATATCAGGCTCTACGCAGGCTACGGTTGTAGCAATAGGAAGGCCTATGAGAGATAAACTGCTGAAACGGGGCTATGATGATAGTTCAGTTATGGCGCTTATCATCAATTCAAGTGATCTTGCTTATCTTATTCCGCCAAGCATCGGTATGATTATGTACGGGGTCATCAGCGGCACATCAATTGGGGATCTTTTTATTGCCGGGATTATCCCGGGGCTGCTCGTTCTATTGTTCTTTTCACTGTACAGCATATATTATGCCAGAAAAAAACAGATTCCCCTGCTCCCCAAGGCATCATGGAAGGAGCGTTATCAGGCAACAAGGAAGAGTTTACTTACTTTTGGATTTCCCGTAATAATCATCGGCGGAATTTATTCAGGCTTTTTCAGCCCAACTGAAGCTGCTGCTTTTTCTGTTCTGTATGCGTTTATTATTGAAGTTTGTATTTTTAAATCTGTAAAGCTGAAAGATTTATCAAAAATTGCCATTTCCACAGGAATAGTAACAACCGTTGTATTTGTGTTAGTAGGGACTGGAACAGCTTTCGCATGGGTAATTAGTTATGCACGAATACCTCAGGTAATTACCTCAACAGTTCTGGGCACTGATCCTTCTGTTCTCAAAGTTTTATTAACTGTAAATATTGCCTTTTTTCTCGGCTGTATGCTTGTTGATCCGCTTGTAGTCATAATCATCCTGACACCGATATTTTTCCCCGCTGCTATTGCCGCAGGTATAGACCCGGTGCATCTCGGGATTATCATCACCCTTCAGGTGGCCATCGGATCAGCAACCCCTCCATTCGGATATGATATTTTTACCGCTTGTGCGATTTTTGATAAGCCCTACTTAACTGTAATCAGAAAGACACCGTTTTACATTCTGATGCTTCTATTTGCAGCGCTTATTATCACTTTGGTTCCGGGAGTATCTCTGTTTTTGACAGAGCTTCTATAGATTATGCCGAATTTATCGGTAACTGCATTCAAGGAGGAAATTATGCGAAAAAAAGGGTTATTAGTTTTATTGTTACTTGCAGCCGTTTTATTACCGCTTGCTGCAGCGGGCAGCGCAGAAGAGAGTGGGGATGTTAGCGAAGAAATGGAGCCGATTACTTTCCGAATTGCCCATGAAGATATTGCTGATACCGTACCAGATAATTACTGTAAGGAATTTGGACGAAGGCTGGAAGAAAAAACAAATGGAAAGATAAAAACTGAAGTGTATCCAGTTGGACAGCTGGGAGTAGGTGTTGAACTTCTCGAACAGCTTCTGACCGGAGGAATAGATATGGTCATCATGAATCCCGGTAATACCGGTACTCTGATCCCTGAAGTTCAGCTTTTTCTACTTCATTATCTGCTGCCTACAAGTATTGAAGATAGTTTTACTTTCATTGAGCAGAGTAAGGCTCTAAATGAAAATCTGAATGAGCTGTTCCAGAAAAAAAATATGTTTGTTGTAGACTGGTGGTCTCAGGGAATGATGCAGTGGACAACAAATAAAAAGATTACAAATCCGGAAGATTTTGAAGGTGTAAAGATTCGGACCATGCAGGCTCCTCTCATTATTGCCAATTACAAAGCCTATGGGGCTAATCCGACTCCAATTCCCTATACAGAAGTATATAGCGCGCTTCAGCTTAATATGGCGGATGCTCAGGAAAACCCTATAGGTCCCATTGAAGAAATGAAATTCTACGAAGTACAGGACTATTTAATTAAATCCAATCATTACCTCTATATGCAGGCAACTATACTCAATTCAGCAAATTTTCAGAAACTACCTGAAAATATTCAGGCTGCTATCCTGGAAACTGGAAAAGAGATGCATTCTGTAGCGTTTGATTTGCAGAAAGCAAATAATATTCGTGCCGAAGAAGTACTTGCTGATGATCCTAATACCCAGATTGTTAATCTGACAGAAGAAGAGATAGAGGCCTTTCGTAAGGCTGCATTACCGGTAAGAGAACATTTTGTTAAAACTGTCGGCGGGGAAAGCGAAGAGATTATGGATATTATTGAAGATGAGCTGAGAGAATTCTATAAATAAATGGTAAAGACGGGCTGTCCTGAATTTTCGGGATAGTCCTGAATTATCCAAAGGTGTTGTGAAGCACTGGGTACCGCGAAAAATAGTGAAAGAAAATTGATGAAGGAAATATCCTATGTTTATGCGTGATGTTCCTCATACTCAGTTTACGCAGAGAAGAGAGCGACTGAGAGAGGCAGCCGAAGAGAAAAATCTTAAGGGAATATTGGTATGTTCTCGGGGTGGCGGAACTTTTGATCGATATGCGGGAGCCCTCTACCTTGCAAATCACTATCAGCAGCGATGCTATCTTCCGGACAATCTTCCTCTTTGGAGTGGAAGATCGCACTCCTTTCTTTTTATACCGGTTGAAGGGGACCCTGCTCTCATTGTCTCTACCCTTGAGTATCGGGAGGATCTTGTATCCATTGGAGATATTCGCTTCAGTAATGATATGTATAGCCTGTTTGCGGAAACTGCAGCAGAAAAGGGTATGGAAAGAGGCCGAATCGGTATTATCGGTGAAGATATACTGCCGTATAAAACTTGGAAAAGTATACAGGAGAAACTTCCGGAATTGACTTTGGTTTCCGTAGAGTCCTTTTTTGATAGAATGCGGATGATTAAAACTGATAGGGAAATCCGATCGATTCGAAGAGCTTCAGAAATTGGAAGTAAAGCAGTAAGTCTCATTATGAAGAATATTTCAGCGGGAAAAACGGAAAGTGAAATTATTGCGCCGGGTATTGCACATGTTATAGAAGCCGGTGCAGCCCTCTATTTTGTGGTTGTAAATTCCGGACCATCCAGTGATTCAGTGCATAGCATAGATTTTCCCGGTTACAGTTCCGATCGGAAACTTGAATCAGGCGAACTGTTCAAAGTGGATTTAATTATTTCCTTTGAAGGGTATATATCAGATTTTGGGAGAACCGGTGTTGTCGGCGGATCAGCAGCAGCAGATCAGCGGTGGATGATAGAAACTGTAACTGGAGCTTGTGAAGAGGTAATCAGCAAGATTCATTCAGGAATGAGTGTTAAGCAGCTCTGCAGTATTGGAGATGCTTACCTGCGTAATCAGCAGGTACTGCTTGGTGAAAAGATACAGAATGATCCGAAAAAAGTATATGCGGCTTTTCCCCCTCACTGGGGTCATGGAATCGGTCTTACTTGGGAGAAACCCTGGTTTGTACAAAGCAGCGATGCTGTATTAGAAAAGGGCATGTATCTTGCTGTAGAAAAAGCCTTATTCAAGCCGGGAATCGGTACGGTTACCTATGAACAAAATCTTCTTGTTGATGATGAGAAGGCTGAAATCCTTACAACTACAAAGAAAATCTGGATATAATATGAATGAAAATTTGATCAAATTCTGCTCAAAAATTATTCAGCAGGAAAGTATTTCGGGGCATGAACAGGCTGTAGCTTCCCTCATATTTGATGAAATGGAGCAGCTTGGGTATGATGAGGTCAGATATGATACATACGGTAATGTTATCGGAAAGATTAGCGGATTAAAAGAATTAAATGATGGAAAAAGTTCATTGGCTTCTGAAAAATCAAAAGGCCTGGCAGTTTTATTTGAAGGCCACATGGATACCGTAGGGGTACCGTCTAAGGAAGCTTGGAGTCTCAATCCCTATTCTGGGGAAATAAGGGATGGCCGCTTATATGGTAGAGGGAGCGCTGATATGAAAAGTGCCCTTGCTGCCATGGTTTACGCCGGAGCCGAATTGATCAAACAGAAAGAAATACTAGCAGGGGATGTCTATGTCTGCGCTGTTGTATTTGAGGAAACCTTGGAAGGGGTATCATTCGGAAAGGTTCTTGACAATATCCATCCTGACTTCGTGATTATCGGCGAACCGAGTGATATGAAGCTTGCCCTCGGTCAGAAAGGCAGGGCGGAAATAGTTCTTGAGACTGAAGGTAGAAATGCTCATTCAGCCACCCCGGACCATGGAATTAATGCTATCAATATGATGCATGAGTTAGTTTCTCAAATACAAAATATTCCATTACAGGAGTCACATTTTCTCGGGAAAGGTATCATGGAAATTACCGATATTATTTCGGAGCCATATCCGGGATCATCCGTGGTTCCTAATTATTGCAGGGCAACTTATGACAGACGGCTTATAGAAAAAGAGACAGCATCAGCCGTTATACAGCCGATTGAAACAATTATTAAGGATTTACAGAAACAAAAGAGTGTGTTTGAAGCCCATGTTTCCATAGCTTATGCCTCGGAAAAGACCTATACAGGAAGCAGCCTGGGAGCTTCTCGATTTTTTCCCGGGTGGATAATTGACAGAGAGTCTCCATTGGCTTTCGCGGTTCATGAAGCATATCAGCGTCTTGGCATAGCTTTTGAAACCTGCTACTATCCATTCTGCACTGATGGAAGCGAGAGTGCCGGAAAACGCAGTATCCCAACAATTGGAATCGGCCCGGCTCCTCCAGAGATGGCTCATGTTGTTGATGAATATGTAGTTATAGAAAACATTCATAAAGTAAAGGAACTTTACAAAGAGACTGCTGTCTCTCTTCTTGGAAAAGAAGTTAGATAATTGTAATATTACGTAATATGAAAAATTCAGAAATTGGTATTCACATAAAGAAAATGCGCCTGCAGCAAAAACGTTCCCAACAGGAGTTGGCTCAATCCTGCGGGTATACAAAAAGTCACTTATCAAAAATTGAACGTGGGAAAGTGATCCCTTCTCTTGGAGCTCTGGATAAAATTGCAGAAGCCCTGCGGATAAAAGTTTCTATACTTCTCGGAGAGGAGAGTCAGGAAGAAATAGTTCATAATCCCAGTGAACAAGCTCAGAAAGAGATGATGGAGACTGCTAAGGGATACTCAATTTTCCCATTTGCGGTTGCTTACCATGATAAGAAAATGCAGCCTTTTCTTTTTTCAACCGAAAGAGCTAAGCATATTCCCCATACAACCTGTCATGAGAGTGAAGAGTTTATGTATGTTATTGAGGGTGAAATGATTCTCAAGATTGGAAAAAAGGAGTACCATTTGAAATCCGGTGACGGCCTCTATTTCAATGCCCGATATGAGCATCAGACCATTCCTTTAACTGAAACCGTAAAAGTATTGGATATTTTTGTCTAATCAAGCTTTGTAACGTGCTGTAATAAAGTTTTTATGATACTGGCAAACCAACGGATATGGATGTGGATTTTTTCTCCGAGACCAAATGCACATCTGTGGATTTGGTCTCGGAGACGATTTGCACAACCTTGCGAACCAACGAACCAACGAACCAACGAACCAACGAACCAACGAACCAACCAACCAACCAACGAACCAACCAACCAACGAACCAACTAAATATCTTCCAAGCGGATGAGGCGGTAGCGCAGTGCGGCGATGGCAGCCTGGGTGCGGTCGGTGACAGACAGGCGGGAGAAGATGCTGCTGGTATAGTTTCTTACTGTTCCAGGGGAG